>CAYXOX010000070.1:0-9951 GCA_964466745.1 uncultured Rhodobacterales bacterium | reverse complement strand
CTTGGTCAGGGCGGCCAGCACCCGCTCTTGCCAGGCTTCGGCGCTCATCCCGGCGGCGGCGGGCGGGAGGCTGCGGACCGGCGAGGGGCGCGGCGCGGGCTCAGGCCGCCTCGAGGGCGCGCACGACGGCGAGGTAACCGCCGTCGTCGAGATAGGCCTGTTCGCCGGCGTTGCTGGTGCGGCCGAGCGCGGCGTTGCGCGTGGGAAAGCGCCCGAAGCGCCGGATGACTTCCCGGTGCGCCTTGGCGTGGAGCAGGTTGTCCGCCCCGGTGCGCGGCATGCGCGCCAGCATGAGGCGCACGCAGCGATCCTGGTCGGAGAGGTTCTCGGAATGCATCATCGGCATGTAGAAGAACTGCCGGGCAGGCTCGTCGATCCGCAGGTCCCAGCCGCGGTCCACCGCGACCTTGGCGGCCGCGCGGGCGATGGTGTCGGTGGAGAAGGCGCGGGCGTCGTCGCGGAACATGTTCCTCGGGAACTGGTCGGTGACGACGATATAGGCCAGCGTGCCGGTGGGATAAGTGAGCCAGAGCGCGCAGGCGCCCTCGGTGGCCGCCTGCCAGAGGTCTCCGAAGCGCCGCCTGACCTCGGCGTCGAGCGCCTCGCCGCCGCCGTACCATCCCTTGGGCCCCACCTCGTCGAGCCAGAACGCAAGCACTTCGTCGGGGCTGGTCATCCCGCCACCTCCTGCACGTCACAACACCTTCCCCCGCAGGGAAGAATCGTTGCAGATCGGGGGGCGGGAGGCAAGCGTTTCAGCCCGACGGCCCGCGCGAGCCCCCCGCGGCGGCATCTTCGGTGCCGGCCTGCGCCTCGACGGCGGCCTCGGCGGCCTCGGCCTGCTCCGTTTCGGCCTCGATGTACATCTCCGTGGCCACCTCCAGCGCGACCGGCCCCGAGGTGGGCATCACCGGCGCGTAGCTCACCGTCTCTTCGCTTCCGGGCCGCGCGGGCCGGCGGGTCATGCGCCATCCCGCGTAGGCGCCGAGCCCGAACATCAGGGCCGCGACGTAGAAGAAGAAGCCGACCGGCCCGAACACCGCCATGGACCAGCCGATGAGCAGCGGGCCGAGGATGGCCCCCACGCCGTTGATGAAGAGCAGCCCGCCCGAGGCTGCGGCCATGTCCTCGCGCTCGAGATAGTCGTTGGCGTAGGCGATCATCAGCGCGTAGAGCGGGTTCGACATGCCGCCCACCGCGAAGCCCGCGACGAGCAGGAGCAGGAAACCCGGCACGAAGGAGGCCGCCACCGCGAAGAGCCCGCCCGCGACGGCGAGGCCGAGGATGAGCTGGCGCCGGTCCACCCGGTCGGAGATCCAGCCGACCGGGTACTGCAGCACCAGCGCGCCGAGGTAGAAGCTCGCCACGAAGGCGGAGATCTCGGCGAGATCCAGCCCCGCGAGCCCGCCGTAGACGGCCGCCATCCCGAACTGGGCCGAGTAGACCCCGCCGGTGAGGAACATGCCGACGCAGGCCAGGGGCGATATCGCGTAGAGCTGGCGGAGGGAAAGCGGTTTCGTCGTCTCGAAGGCGGGGGTGGGCGACACGCTGAGCAGGATCGGCGCGAAGGCGAGCGAGACGAGCACGGACGGGATGATGAAGATGACGAAGCCCGAGGGATCGCCCAGCGCGAGCACGCCCTGGGCGGTCACGATCCCCGCCATCTGGACGATCATGTAAAGCGAGAGCGACTTGCCGCGGTTCTCGTTCGAGGCGGCATTGTTGAGCCAGCTCTCGGCGGTGACGTAGACGCCCGAGAAGCAGAAGCCGATGAGCACGCGCAGCGCGATCCAGGCCCAGGGCTCCACCACCGTCGGAAACAGGATCAGGATCGCCGAGATCAGCGAGCCCAGCGCCGCGAAGACGCGCACGTGCCCGACCCGGCGAATGAGGCCCGGCGCAAGGCGCGAGCCGCCAAGGAAGCCCACGAAATAGGCCGACATCACCAGCGACATCTCGAAGGTGGAAAACCCCTCGAGCCCGCCGCGCACACCGAGCAGCGTGCCCTGCAGCCCGTTGCCGAGCATCAGCAGGAACATTCCCAGAAGAAGCGCGGCGCTGTCGCGCAGAACCTGGAACATCACTCACCTCGCATCGCCGGGCCGCACGCCGTGCCGCCGTGCGGCCGTGCGGCCGTGCGGCCGTGCGGCCGTGCGGCGGGGCCTATCGCGGCGCTGGCTCCGGCGCACCCCCAAAAACACCCCGCACCCGTGGCATTCCGGCGCGACGGCCGCCCTTGGCCTCCCCGGAGCCCCTTCCCTCCCATGGCCGGCCCCGACCGGCAACCGGAGCCGGTCGATCAGGGGATCAGCAGCGAACTGTCGCCGTAGGAAAAGAAGCGGTATCGCTCGGCGATGGCATGGGCGTAGATCTCGCGGATTCGCCCCGCGCCCATCAGCGCCGAAACCAGCATCATGAGCGTCGATTTCGGCAGGTGGAAATTCGTCATCAGCCCGTCGGCCACGCGGAACTCGAAGCCCGGGGTGATGAAGATGTCGGTCTCGCCCTCGTAGGCCTCGAGCCGGCCCGAGCGCCCGGCCGTCTCGATCAGCCTGAGCGCGGTCGTACCCACGGCGATCACGCGCCCGCCTTCCCGGCGGGTGCGCTCAACCTCCTCTGCCGCGCGCGCGCCGACCTGCCCCCATTCGGCATGCATCCTGTGCTCGCGGATATCGTCGACCTTCACCGGCAGGAAGGTGCCCGCGCCCACATGGAGCGTGACATGGGTGAAGGCGATGCCGCGCGACTCGAGCGCCTCGAGAAGCGTGGCGTCGAAATGCAGGGAGGCCGTCGGTGCCGCGACGGCGCCGTCGCGGCGGGCGAACACCGTCTGGTAATCTTCCCTGTCCTGTGCGTCGGCGGGGCGGCGGGCGGCGATGTAGGGCGGCAGCGGCATGGCCCCGGCCTCGTTGAGCGCGGCATCGAAATCCTCGCCCGCAACGTTGAAGCGCAGGCGGGCCGTATCGTCGGCGTCCCGCGCTTCGAGCCGGGCCGAGAGCGCGGGCGAGAAGACGATCTCCTCGCCCGCCCGCAGCTTGCGCAGGGGCTTGACGAGCGCGCTCCAGGTCCCGTCGGGCTGGGGCTCGAGCAGCGTGGCCTCGATGCGCGCCACGCCCTCGCCCGGAGCGCTCCCGGCCCGGCGGCGCTCTCCGGTCAGCCGCGCCGGGATCACCCGGGTATCGTTGAGGATCAGCCGGTCGCCGGGCCGCAGCACGTCCGGCAGATCGCTCACCCGGCGATCGGCGATGGTGCCGCCCTCGGCGTGCAGCAGGCGCGCCGAACTGCGCGGCCGCGCCGGGCGCGTGGCGATCAGCTCTTCGGGCAGGTCGAAATCGAAATCCGAGAGTTTCAACGGCGGCTGGCCTTTTCTGCTTGCGGGACGGGCTCGGGCGGGCTCGGGGCTACTGGCCCACCTCCGGCGGCGGACGGCGGAAGATCTCCCGAAACATGCCCGGCGTGAAGGCCGAAAGCGGGTTCACACCCACGCGCGGCCCATCTGCCGGCCCGCGGATGGTGAAGTTGAAGCCGATCAGCCCCTCGCCCTTGCGGGTCAACACCGAGCCGATGACGTTGAAGAGATAAAGCGGCGACAGCACGCCCTGGAGATCCATCTCGCGGGTCAGCGGATCGAAGTACCCGTCGAGCGAGATCCCCAGCGACGGCCCCACCGCCGAGGCCTGCACAAGCGTGATGCGCTCGGGCGTAAGGCCGAAACGTGCATCCACTTCCGAGAAGAAGAGCCCGCCGCCGTCGAGCTGCTCGAGCAGCCCCACGACGGAGACGGCGCTGAGGAGCGAGGCGATCACGGGCGCGTCGCGGACCCGGGTATCGCGCACGGCGAGTTCTCCGGTGTATCCGCGCCCCTCGCGGGCGGGCACGAGCGTGAGTTCGAGCTGGCCGCCGCGGGCCTGCCGGAAGACGCCGGCGGAGGCCAGCACGCCGCCGGCATCGGCCGAGGCCAGCCGCACCGAGGGCCCCCGCGGCCCGGGCACCACCCGCCCGGACACCTCGGCGCCTTCGTTCACCCGCGCGATGAAGCTGCCGTCGAGGCCGATCCCGCCATCGAAGCGGCCCGCGAACCCCGTGAGCGCGATCCCCTCGGCCACCTGCAGGCGGTCGAGCCGCACCGTGAGCGGCCCGTCGCCCGGTCCGGCCCCCGGCCCCGCGCCCGAGCGCTCCCTCGGCGGCAGCCGGGACAGATCGATGCGCCCGCCGCTCACGCCGATGGCCGGGGGCACCCCCTCTCCGCGCCCCTCCACCGAAAGCGCCGCATCGATCCACTCGCCCGCCCGGAAACGTGAGAACCGCGCGAGGGCAAGCCCGCCCCCCTCGCGCATCGCGACCGTCCCTTCCACCTCGAGTCCCGGCGACGAGAACTCGAGCCGGGAGACTTCGGGCGCGGCCCCGAGCGTGGCCTCCACGAACAGCCTGCCTTCGGCCTCCGCCGGCTTGCGCCAGCCGAGCGGCGCGGCATCGATCGCCAGCCCGGCAAGATCGCTAGCAAGCGTGATCTCGGCGGGCCGTTCGGGCGCGAGGCGTATCTCGATATCCGCCGCGCCAGCCCCGTCGAACCGCGTTCCGGGCAGCGATATTCCGAAGGTTTCGGCGAAGCGGGGCGACAGCTCCACGCTCCCCGCGAAACGGCTGCCCGAAGCGCCCTCGCCGAGCGCGCGGCTCCAGGTGCCCGCCACCGGCAGGCCGTCGAGCGCCGCCTTCCCCGAGATCGAAACGAGTGTCGGGTCGATCCCGAGGGCGAGCTCGGTGGCGGTTATCTCGCGGCCCTCGACGAGGCTGGCGCTGCGCACCGCCGCGAGCCGGCCGGTGACCTCGTAGGCGATGTCGTCCCGGCCGAGCTTCTCGCGCAGCGGCAGCGCAAGGCGTGTCGTCAGGATCGCCTGCCCCTCGGCCATGTCCGGCGTGCGCCCGGCGCGCGAAAGCAGCCGCAGTGGCGGCTGATCCACGAGCGAGAGGGTTGCGCGGATGGGCCCGGCAGTCTGAAGGGTGATCTCGGCCGGCGCGGGGCGTATGCGCATGTCGGGCAGGCTCAGCACCGAGCCCGCGAGCGAAAGCGCGCCGCCTTCGGGCGGCCGGACCCTGCCCGCGTCGAGCATGATCGTGCCCCGCTCGTCCTCGAAGCGGACCACGCCGGCGGCCTCCTCGACGGGCGGCATGCCCGGCACCACGCGGAACTCCGCGTCGCGAAACTCGAAGCCGAGGTGCCGCCGAAGCGGTTGCCCGGGGACGTAGCGCACTGCCCCTTGCAGATCGAAATACTCGGCCGCCGCGATGTTGGCGTCGAACCAGCCCCGCGTGCCCGGCCGGAAGCTGCGCGGCCAGGCGGCCATGAGGCTTGCATGGTCGATGCCGTCCACCACGGCTTCGAGCGCAACCTGCCAGCCTTCGGGGAGCGCGCGCACCGTGCCTTCGGCGACAAGACGGCTCTGCCCCTTGCTGACCACGGCCTCGCCGAGGGTGAGCGTGAACGGGTCGAGCCGCAGCCGCGCGTCGATCCGGCCCGAGCGGAAGGCGAGCGGCGAATCGTACAGCCCGGCAGGGTTGGCGTTCAGCTCGGCAATGTCGAACTGCGCGAGGATCGCTTCGGGCAGGCCCTCCCGCACGTCGATCAGATACGCATGGCCGGAGCTGCGCAGCGAGCCCCAGTCGGATTCGGCGGTGACCTCGTCGAAGGCGATGCGCGCTGTTTCCGGATCGTAGGAGAAATAGGCCTTGGCCGCGCTGAAGCGGATCGGACGGGTCGCCTCGATCGGCGCCACCGCGCCCACACCGATCTCCAGCGCCACCGACACCGGCCCGACACTGCCGTCGGATGCCACCGAGCCGCGGAACGCGGCCGAGATCGGCGCGTCGAGCACGCCGAGCCACGAAAGCGCCGCGCTCTGTGCGGCGATGTCGGCTGCCGGCGCATCGCGGACGCGGGCGGCCAGCACCGCCTCGCGCGAGCCGCGCAGGCGCTCGTAGCTCGCCTCCACGGTGGTCACGTCGTCGCCGCCGCCGAGCAGCGCCGCATCGGTCGTGATCCGCAGGCCGCGGCCGTTGCGCACGAGGCGCAGGCGGCCGCCGTCGAACGTCCAGGCTCGCCCGGAGCGGGCATCGACGTAGCGCAGCGTCAGCGAGCCGGCATCGAACACCTCGAGCGCCGCGAGGGAGGGCGCGGCGAAGATCGCGTCGATCCCTTCGAGAAGGGCGGCAATGTCGGGTGCGCTGCCGAGCGTGCTGCCACTGTCGCCGAGGGCGAGGTCGAGCCGGCCGTCGGCAGCCCTGCGCAGCCGCAGAACCGCGCCCGAGATCCCGATCCGGCGAGGCTGCGGCGCGCGGGCGAGCACCGAGGCCAGCGAGAGCTCGACCTCGAGGGCGCGCAGATTGGCAAGGGTGCGCCCCTGCCCGTCGGTCAGCTCGACGTCCTGCATCCGGATCGCCGGGCGCCACTGCGCATCGAGCGTCGCCGAGACGGCCCCGAACCGCAGCGCGCCGCCCTCAAGCGTGGTGCCCGCGCGCTCTTCCACCGCTGCCAGCAGCCAGCGCGGCGCCGGCACAGATCGCTCGGTGAACCACACCGCGGCGGCGGCCAGACCAAGCATCGCGATGAAGAGGCCGAGCATGAGCCCGCCCGCCACCCGCGCCGCGAAACGCCCCGCGCGCTGGCGGCGCAGGGGCCGCGGCAGGACCGGATCGTGCACCGGATGATCGGTTTGGGGCTCGCGCATGCTTTATCTTCGCAACTCGCAGTCTAAAACGGAACAGGCAAGCATGCACCGGGATGCCCGAGGCATGGCATCGCGGACCGTACAGGAAAGGACACCCAGATGATCGAAGCCGGCATGGAAGCACCGGATTTCACCCTGCCCCGCGACGGAGGTGGAGAGCTCTCGCTCAGCGCCCTGCGTCCGCGCGCCGTCGTGCTCTACTTCTACCCCAAGGACGACACCCCCGGCTGCACCAAGGAATCGATCGGCTTCTCCGAGCACCTGGAGGCGTTCACCGAGGCCGGGGCCGAGATCGTGGGCGTCTCGAAGGATCCGGTGGCCAAGCACGACAAGTTCCGCGACAAGCACGGCCTGCGCGTGGCGCTCGCCTCCGACGAGCACGGCGACGTCTGCGAGCGCTACGGCGTCTGGGTCGAGAAGAGCATGTACGGAAAGACGTACATGGGCATCGAGCGCTCCACCTTCCTGATCGACAGCGAGGGCCGCGTCGCCCGGGCCTGGCACAAGGTGAAGGTGCCCGGCCACGTGGAGGAGGTGCTGGAGGCGGTGCGCGCGCTGTGACGCCACTTGCAGAAATGGCCGTGGAGGTGCTCTCCACGGCCGATCCGCGCGCCAAGACCGCGGTTTCGCGGCGCAACGCCGCGCAATGGCAGGCGGCGCGTGCCGAGGGCAGCCTGCCCGAGATCGGCAAGGCCGAGCCGCCGGCCCGCCCCGCGCGCCCCGCGCGACCCGAGCTGATCGAGCCGAGGCAGATGCCGCGCAGGCGCCCGGGCACGGCCGCTGGGCGGGTCGCGCTCCTGCATGCCGTGGCCCATATCGAGCTCAATGCCGTCGATCTGCACTGGGATATCGTGGCGCGCTTCACCGATGTTCCGATGCCGGCCGGGTTCTACGATGACTGGGTGAAGGCCGCCGACGAGGAATCGAAACATTTCAACCTTATGGCCGATTGTCTTGAAGCCGCGAGTTCGGCGTATGGCGCGTTGCCGGCCCATGCGGGGCTCTGGCAGGCCGCCGAGCAGACAGCAGGCGACCTGATGGCGAGGCTGGCCGTCGTCCCGATGGTGCTCGAAGCGCGCGGGCTCGACGTCACCCCCCAGATGATCGGCCTGTTCGAGGCGGCAGGTGAAACGGCGGCCACCGAAGCGTTGCGCACCATCTATGCCGAGGAGGTGGGGCATGTCGCCTACGGGGCCAAGTGGTTTCATTTCCTGTGCGGGCGGCATGAGGCCGATCCGAAGCAGCGATTCCACGCCCTGGTGCGCGCGCATTTCCACGGCGCGTTAAAGCCGCCATTCAATGAGGAAAAGCGTGCCGAAGCCGGTCTGCCGCCGGACTTCTACTGGCCGCTGACCGAGCCCGCGGCTCCGCGGTGATCGGCGAAATTCTGCCAATTCCGCCCTCCAAGCTGCTCGGATTCCAGACATTTGCCAAAAAACTTGCAGCACTGACGGGCGGCGGCTAGAGACATCGAGGGCGGAAGATCCGGAACCGGATGCCGCCCGTTCGGGGACAGGACGGGGGATTGTCGTGCGGCCACGGCTAACACGAAGCTTGCATCAGGCGCTCGAACGTCGGTTTCCGGAGAAACGGCTCTTCCTGAAATCAGACACCGAGACCCGGTTCATCCGGCTCGGCCCGGGCACGCAGATCATGGCCTGGGCCGGCGGCGGCCTCGTGGTTGCCTGGGCGATTCTCGCCACGTCCATCCTGATCTTCGACAACATCGGCGCCGGTAACTTCCGCGAGCAGGCCATGCGGGCCAACCAGATCGCGGAGGAGCGCCTCGCCAAGGTGGAGGCCGAGCGCGACGCCCGCGCTGAGGAGGCATTCCACGCGCAGGACCGTTTCAACTCCGCGCTCCAGCAGATCTCGGTGATGCAGGCCCAGCTGCTCGAGGCCGAAGACCGTTACCTCGAGGCGGAGATGGGTCTCGAGGCGGTCCAGCTCAAGCTGAAGGACGCGCTCGAACAGCGCGACGATGCCGAGGCGATGCTGGCCGCGCTGCGCGGCGGGGGCGACCCGGGCGAGCTGAGCTCGGAGCAGATGGATCTCATGGCCGGCATGATCGACCGGCTGACCGAGCGGCTGGCCGAGACCGCATCGGAACGCGACGAACGCCTGGCCATGGCCGAAGAGGCCATTTCGAGGGCCGAGGAGATGGCGCTCGAGATCCGGCTGATGGACGAGCGCAACGACCAGATCTTCCGCCAGCTCGAAGAGGCGATGGCCGTCTCCGTCGAGCCGCTCGACAAGATGTTCCGCGCCGCCGGCATGCCGACCGACCGGATCCTCGAGGAAGTGCGGCGCGGCTATTCCGGGCAGGGCGGCCCCCTCACGCCGCTCAGCTTCTCCACCAAGGGCGGCATCCCGGACGCGACGACGCTCCGCGCCAATGCGATCCTCGAGAAGCTTGACACGCTCAATCTATACAGGATCGCGGCGGAACGCTCACCGTTCGCCCAGCCCGTGACGGCGGCGTTCCGGTTCACCTCGCCCTTCGGCTACCGGCGCGACCCCAAGACGGGCGGGCGCCGGATGCACAACGGCGTCGATTTCGCTGCCGGCACCGGCACCCCGATCTATGCCACCGCCGACGGCGTCGTCACCCATGCGGGCTGGTCCTCGGGCTACGGACGGCTCGTGAAGATCCAGCACGATTTCGGCATCGAAACCCGCTATGCGCACAATTCCCGCCTGCACGTTTCGGTGGGGGAAAAGGTCTCGCGCGGGCAGAGGATTGCTGATATGGGAGCCACTGGTCGGGTGACCGGCACCCACCTGCACTACGAGGTGCGGGTCGGCGGCAATCCCGTCAATCCCATGATATTCATCAGAGCGGCGAACGATGTTTTCTAAGAGCAAGATCAACGAACCCGGACCGAAGGCCGGTGACGCAGCCCCGGTCTCCAAGCCCGAGGCCGCCCCTGCCCCCGAGTTCAAACCCTCGTCGCCCAAGGCAAAACCGCCTGCGTCGGTGCTGTCTTCGGATCTCCACGTACAGGGCAACGTGCGCACCAGCGGTGACATCCAGATCGAGGGCCAGGTCGAGGGCGACATCCGCGCCCACCTGCTCACCGTTGGCGAAGGCGCCACGGTGAAGGGCGAGGTGATGGCCGACGACGTTGTCGTGAACGGCCGAATCGTCGGCCGGGTCCGCGGCCTCAAGGTGCGGCTCACGAGCACCGCGCGGCTCACGAGCACCGCGCCGGGCGCGGGGGACCCG
>CAYXOX010000069.1:0-14404 GCA_964466745.1 uncultured Rhodobacterales bacterium | reverse complement strand
CTGCAGGCGGCAGCCGTGGCGGCGGTTCAGCTCGAGGAAATCGTAGGCCTGCAGGATCATGTAGTTGAACTCGAGGAACGAGAGCGATTGCTCGCGGTCGAGCCGGCTGCGCACGCTCTCGAAGCTCAGCATCCGGTTGACCGAGAAATGCCGGCCGATGTCGCGCAGGAAATCGAGGTAGTTGAGCCCGTCGAGCCATTCGGCGTTGTCGAGCATCATCGCGTCCGTCGGGCCGTCGCCGTAGGCGAGGTAGCGCGCGAATACCGATTGCATGCCCTCGATGTTGGCGCGGATCTGCTCGGGCCCCAGCAGCGGGCGCTCCTCCGAGCGGAAGGAGGGGTCCCCCACCTTCGTGGTGCCCCCGCCCATGAGCGTGATCGGCCGGTGGCCGGTCTTCTGCAGCCAGCGCAGCAGCATGATGTTCAGAAGATGCCCCACGTGCAGCGAACGCGCGGTGGCGTCGTAGCCGATGTAGGCGGTCACCGGGCCTGCCGCGAGGGCGCTGTCGAGGCCCTGGTAATCGGTGCAGTCGGCCAGGAAGCCGCGCTCCATGATCACGCGCATGAATTCGGATCTGGGGTGGTAGGTCATCGCTCTCGCCTTGTGCGCCGCTGGCGTTCGGGCCACTCTATAGGCGCGCATGCAGGCGAGGGGAAGGCGATGCGGTGGAGCGGGCCGGTCGTGGCGCTCGGGGCGATGTCGGGCACCTCGCTCGATGGCGTGGACGCCGCGATCCTCGAGACCGACGGAGAGCGCATCCTCGGCTTCGGGCCGAGCGCCTACCGTCCCTATCCCGAGCCTGACCGCGCCGTGATCGCCGCGGCGCTCGGGCGCTGGCCTGGCGAGCCCGGGGTGCAGGCCGCGGCGGAGGCCGTGGAAACCGCCCATGCGCTGGCGCTGGCCGAGCTGGCCGGGCAGGCGCAGCTCGCCGGCATCCACGGCCAGACCCTGGCCCACGAGCCCGGCGGGCGCGGCACCCACCAGGCTGGAGACGGCGCGGTGCTCGCGGCGGCGCTCGGCCTCCCGGTGGTCTGGGATTTCCGGACCGCGGATATCCGGCTGGGCGGACAGGGCGCGCCGCTCGCGCCCTTCTACCACTTCGCCTGCGCACGATGGATCGGCGCGCGCGATCCGCTCGTCTTTCTCAACCTCGGCGGGGTCGGCAACCTGACATGGGTCGATCCGGGCGCGCCGGTGCCCCATGCGCCGGGAGCGCTGCTGGCCTTCGACACCGGGCCGGCCAACGCCCCCCTGGACGACCTGATGCGCGCGCGCCGGGGCGTGCCCTTCGATGCCGGGGGCGCGCTGGCGGCCAGCGGCGAGGCCGACGCCGCCGTGCTCGCCGGTTTCGCGGACGATCCCTTCTTCGCCCTGCCGCCGCCGAAATCGCTCGACCGGGAGGATTTCGCGGGCCTTCTGGCTCGGGTCGCCGGGCTCGGCGATGCCGATGCCGCGGCAACGCTCGCGGCCTGCGCTGCCGCCGGCGTGGTGCGCGGTCTCGAGCATTGCCCGGCCCCGCCGCGGCGCGTGCTGGTGAGCGGAGGCGGCCGGCGCAACGCCACCCTCATGGCGATGATCGCCGCCGGATCGGGCCTGCCGGTGGAGCCGGTGGAGGCCGAGGGGCTCGACGGCGACATGCTCGAGGCCCAGGCCTTCGCCTTTCTCGCCGTGCGGGTGGCCAAGGGGCTGCCCACCAGCGCGCCGGGCACCACCGGCGTGCGCGCGGCGATCTCGGGCGGAACCCTGAGCCGGCCGGCAACCCGCCGCGCGGGCTGAGCCTGCGTGCCGCCGCGCGGCCCGGCGCGCCGTCGTGCCTGTGCGCTGCGGGCGGAGCTAGCGGGGAAGGTCGAAGCCGGGCGGCGCCAGCTCGAACCCCTCGAAGCGGAAGCCGGGGGAGACGGTGCAGCTCACCAACGTGAAGGCCCCGAGCGGCCTGGCGCTCTGCCAGTGGCCCGCCGGCACCACGATTTGCGGACGCTCTCCGGCTGCGAGATCGAGGCCCAGCACCTCGTCGCGCCGGGGCCCTTCCGCGGCGGGCCCCTGCGAGAGGCACAGCGGCTCGCCGGCGTGGAACAGCCAGATCTCGTCTGCATCCACACGGTGCCAGTGGCTGCGCTCGCCGGCGCGCAGAAGGTAGTAGATCGCCGTGCCCGCCGGGCGCTCGCCTTCGGGTGCGGGCGCGGCCCATGTCTGCCGGTACCAGCCGCCCTCGGGGTGGGGCGCGAGGCCCAGCGCGTCGATCAGCGCATCGGCATCCGTCATCGGTGCCTCCGGGCCGTGCCCGCGCGGCGCTGCCGCGTACGGGGCGGGCGATGGTCCACCGGGGCCGCGTCGCGGCTCATGCCGCTTCGCTCTCCGCGCGGGCGGCAGCCCAGATGCGTGCCGCCACGGCGATGTCTTCCAGCGCGATGCCAACGGACTTGAAGACGGTCACGTCGCCGCCGCTGCCGCTGCCGCCTTCGGCTCCGTCTTGCGCGCCGGGCCGCGCAAGCTCGGCGGCAAGATCGGCGATGCGGGTCTCGTCCAGCGCGCCGCTTTCCAGCGCGCCGATCAGATCGCCCGCCTCGGTCATCGCCTGCGCCCTGTCTTCCACGAGCACGCGCCGGGCCCGCCGCATGGTTGCATCGTCCAGCTCGCGCGCGTGGGGCAGGGTGGAGCCCACCGCGGCCACGAGGCAGCCGGGCGCGAGGCCCGCGCCATCGAAGAGCGGCTCGGTGGCGCGCGTTGCCGTCACCACGATCCGGGCGCCCTCGATCGCGCTCCCAGCCGGCTCGGGCCGCACCTCGATGCCCGTTTCCCGCGTCAGGGCGGCACAGAAATCCTCCGAGTCTCCGCGGGAGGCGACCGCGATGCACGCGGGGCGCAGCCGCCTGGCCAGCGCGCGCACATGGGCGCGGGCCTGCACGCCGGTGCCGAACACGGCGATCTTGCCGCCGACGCCCGGGGCGAGCCGTGCGGCGACCACCTCGGTGACGGCGGCGGTCCTGATCTCGGTGAGCGCGTCGGCCTCGAGCGTGGCCAGCGGCGTGCCGCTCTCGGCATCGAAGAGCACCACCACGAACCGGAAAGCACCCTCGCGCGTTGTATAGACCTTGGCACCCGCGACGCCGGCGCCCGGCAGGATCGCCGCCATTGCCGAGAGCTTCAGGGCGCCGGAGACGATCCGCTTGCGGGGCAGGAGCGCCGTGCCGCCGCCCGCTGCCTCGGCGAAGGCCGCCTCGATCGCGCTGGCCGCCTCTTCGGGATCGGCGAGGCGGCGCACCTGCGCATCGGTCAGCAGTCTCATCGGGCGGGCAGGTCCTCGCTGCGCGAATCCGTGAGGCCGGCGGCCTCGAGATCCTTGCCCACGGAACTGACGTGGCGGCTCGCGAGCAGGGCCGCCATCTCCTCGTCGCGGTCGAGCACCGCGCGCAGGATCGCCGCGTGCTCGCGCCAGCTTTCCTCGGCACGCGCGCGGGATACCGAGGCGAAGAGCCAGTGGGTCTTGGCGCGCAGCGTGCGCATGAAGTCGGCGAGCACACGGTTGGAGCCGGCGTTGGCGAGCTGGCCGTGGAACTGTTCGTTGAGGCGGTGCAGCTCCTCGCTGTCGCCGCGGGCGGCCGCGGCCTCGCCCGATGCAAGCACGCGCGCGAGCGAGGCGCCGGCCTCGGGGTCGAGCCGTCTTGCCGCAAGCCGTGCCGAGAACCCTTCAAGCGCCGCGCGCAGCTCCACCACGTCGGCCGCCTCGCTCTCGGAAAGCTCGGTGACCACCGCGCCGCGGCGGGGCGCGATGGTGATGAGGCCCTCGTTCCCGAGCGCCTTGAGCGCCTCCCGCACGGGGTTGCGCGACACGCCGAAGCGTTCGGCCAGCCGGCCTTCGACCAGACGGTCGCCGGGGCGGAAATCGCCGCAAAGGATCGCCTCCCGCAGCGCTTCGCGCACCTGGTCGTTGAGCGATTGGTGCCGCGCGCCGATTGCCTGCGGCGGCTCGGCCTCGGGCCGTGGAGGTTCAGGGGCGGCGAGGTTCACGGTTCGAAGTCCTCCGGCGACTGGTTCGCCCTCATGTATACACGCGCTTTCGCCCATGCGCCAAGCATCGCCGTCTGCGGCGGTGAACGATGCCCGGACGCCCCCTTGCGGCCCCCCTGTTTTTGAACATTGTATGCACCAAGCGGATGGAGCGCCCCCATGCAGTTCGATTTCACCCAGTCCTACCCGTCGCGACGCGCCCCCGTGATGGCGCGGGCCGTGGTGGCGACCTCGCAGCCGCTCGCGGCGCAGGCCGGGGCGGAGATGCTCGCCGAGGGCGGCACCGCGGCCGATGCGGCCGTCGCCGCGGCTATCGCCCTGACCGTCGTCGAGCCCACGGGCACCGGCATCGGGGCCGACGCCTACGCCCTTCTCAACGACGGCGCCGAGGTGCTGGGCCTGAACGGCTCCGGCCGCGCGCCGGCCGCCTGGACGCGGGAGCGTTTCGGCGCGGCGACGGCCATGCCCATACGCGGCTGGGACAGCGTGACCGTGCCAGGTGCCGTCTCGCTCTGGGTGGCCCTTTCGGAGCGCTTCGGAAAGCTTCCCTTCGCGCGGCTCTTCGAACCCGCCGTGCGCTACGCCCGCGAGGGGTTCCTCGTGAGCCCGCGCATCGCGGCGCTGTGGGCACGCAACGCGGCCGAGCTCGCCGGCCAGCCGGGGTTCGCCGCCGCCTACATGCCGGGCGGGGCCGCACCGGCGGCCGGAACGCTCTTCCGCCTGCCCGAGCAGGCCGACGCGCTGGAGGCGATCGCCCTCAGCCGCGGCGCGGCCTTCTACCGGGGCGAACTCGCCGAGGCGATGGCCGCGCACGCCGCGGCCAACGGCGGCGGGCTGACGGCGGCCGACCTCGCCGCCCATCGCTGCGACTGGGTGACGCCGCTGGCCGCCCGGGCCCACGGAGCGACGCTGCACGAGATACCGCCCAACGGGCAGGGCGTGGCGGCCCTCGCGGCGCTTGCCATCCTGCGTGAGTCGGATCGGCCCGACGCCGGCCCCGACGATGCCGTGACCGTGCACTTCCAGATCGAGGCGATGAAGCTGGCGCTGGCGGACCTCTACGCCCATGTCGCCGATCCGCAGGCCATGCGCGTGGCGCCCGCCTCGCTCTTTTCCGCCGACTACGCCCGTCGCCGCGCCGAGCTGATCGATCCGTCCCGCGCCGGCGATCCGGGCCATGGCGAGCCGGAGGGCGGCGGAACCGTCCTGCTTGCGGCGGCCGACAGCGCCGGGCAGATGGTGAGCCTCGTGCAATCCAACTACAAGGGCTTCGGCTCGGGCGTGGTGGTGCCAGGCACCGGGATCAGCCTGCAGAACCGCGGCTTCGGCTTCTCGCTCGATCCGGCGCATCCGAACGTCGTCGCCCCCGGAAAGCGCCCGCTTCAGACGATCATTCCGGGCTTCGCCAGCGACGAAGCGGGCCCGGCGATGGCCTTCGGGATGATGGGCGGGCCGATGCAGGCGCAGGGGCACCTGCAACTCTTCGAGCGCATCCGGCGCCACGGGCAGACCCCGCAGGCGGCGTCCGATTCCCCGCGCTGGCGCGTGCTCGCCGGCCGGAGAGTTGCCATGGAGTCCGGGTGGCCACCCGAGACGCTGGAGCGGCTTCGCGGGATGGGGCACGAGCTGGAGACATCGACCAGCGACGAGACCGATTTCGGCTTCGGCGGCGCCCAGATCATCCACCGGATTCCGGGCGGCTACATCGCCGGCTCGGACGGGCGCAAGGACGGCGGCGCGATCGGGCTCGGCTGACGGGCGCCCGGCGCACTGCCCGGGCGGGCGCTCTCAAGCTGCACGCCGACCGCCAAGCGAAAGACGCGGCCCGCCTGCAGGCGGCCTTCGAAATCGGGGCTGGGAGCGGCGTGTGCCGGTGGCCTCAGCGGCCCCAGGTGCGCACGGGCCCGCAATCCATGTGCACGAAATCCGAGCCGGAATAACGGCCCACGCCGCCGGCGCGGCAGGCCGCGGCCGCCTTGGCCATCTGCGCCACGCTCCGGCTGGTCAGGCGGAGATCCGCGGCCTGGCCCTTCATGTGGAGCGACTGGCGCGCCACGCCCGAGCTGCGGGAGCGCAGCATAGCGTTGGTTTCGGGGGAGCGGTAACCCGACAGCAGCATGTAAGGCTCGTCGACGTCGAGCAGCCGGTGCGCGGCCGTCATGATGTCGATCGTGCGGGTATCCATGGAGGTGGAGCTGTTCTGCCGCCAGTCGCGCATGAAATGGTTCACCTGCGCCAGCGCCTCGGGGATGTACTCCCCCTCGATCCAGTAGATCGTCTCAAGGCTCTCGCCCGTCCGCCCGGAGTACATCCGGATCTTCCGGAAGTCGCCCGCCCCGCGAAGAAAGCCGGCAGCGTTGGTGTAGGTGGGAGCCGCGACGAGCGCCGTCGCCGCGAACGCACCTAGAAGGCCACGGCGCGTAAGGCCGCGTGTGCTGGAATCGTTCATGTCGCCTGCGTTGTCCCGTTACGTCTTGCGACCCCCGATGTTTCGGTGGGCCGGGTGTCATCCATCCCCAGATGCACGAAATTTATGGCATAGGCCCGGCGGCCGACCAAGAAATCTTTGGCGAAATTGCGACAGGATTGCGGAAATCGGCAGGAACTTGCCATTTTTGTGAACTGTTGCAGGCGCGTCGCGATGGCGCGCTGCGTGTCTGCCACAGTTGGCGCTGCCGGGTGCGCCTATCGGCATTGTGACTGGACCTGCCCGGAAATGCGTGGGAATTCTGAACCTTAAGTTCGGCCATACGAGCCGGCGAGGACCGGCAGGAAAAGATCGATGATGATGATCGTGCAGATGAGCAAGCGTTCGGCGGGGCCGGGACTTTTTCTGGCGGCGATGATCGCCTTCCTGCTGGCGGCTCCGGCCGCCTTCGCGCAGTCCGGCGTCACCGCGTTCAAGCAGGCGGTGGCCGAAGCGGCGGCGCGGGACGAAGCGCTCGCCGCCTTCTACCGGGCGCGCGCCTTCGAGCCGATCTGGACGGGCGAGGATGCCGACGACAGGGCGCGGCGCGCGGCGCTGGTGGCGGCCGTCGGCGAGACCGACCTGCACGGCCTTCCCCGCGGTCGCTACGATGCGCAGCAGGTCACCGCGCTGCTGCGCGGGGTGACGTCCCAGCGCGAGCGCGGCTTCGCCGAGGTCGAGCTGAGCCGGCTCTTTCTCGAATATGCCCGCGATATCCAGACCGGCGTGCTCACCCCCTCGGCCATCGACGCACAGCTCGTCAGGGAGGTGCCGTTGCGCGACCGGCTGCGCACGCTCGAGGCATTCGAACAATCCACCCCCGCGGCCTTCCTGCGCTCGCTGCCTCCGCAATCGCCGGAATACGCCCGCCTGCTCAAGCACAAGCTTGCGCTGGAGGCACAGCTGGCCCGCGGCGGCTGGGGCCCGACGGTGCCGGGCACCAAGCTGGAGCGCGGCGCGAGCGGGCCGGCCGTCGTCGCCCTGCGCGAGCGCCTTTCGGCGATGGGCTTCATGGGCCGCAGCGCCACCGCGACATACGACACCTCGATCGAGGCCGCCGTTCAGCGCTTCCAGGTGGCCCACGGTCTGGTGGCAGATGGCGTGGCAGGTGCCGCCACACTCGCCGAGATCAACCGCCCTGTGGAAGACCGGCTCGCCGCCGTCGTCACCGCGATGGAACGCGAACGCTGGATCAACCGCCCGCTCGGCCAGCGCCACATCTGGGTGAACCTGACGGATTACACCGCGCGGATCGTGGACGACGGCAAGGTCACCTTCCAGACGCGGTCGATCATCGGGGAAATCGACCCCGACATGCAGACGCCCGAGTTCTCCGACATCATGGAGTACATGGAGATCAACCCGGACTGGACGGTGCCGCGCGGCATCATCCAGCGCGAGTACCTGCCCACGCTCCAGCGCAACCCCAACGCGTTGTCGCATCTAAACGTGATCGATGCGCGCGGCCGCGTCATTCCGCGCAGCCAGGTGAACTTCGCCAACTACACGGCGCGCACCTTCCCCTACAACCTGCGCCAGCCGCCGTCGCGCTCCAATGCGCTGGGAACGGTGAAGTTCATGTTTCCCAACCCCCACGCGATCTACCTGCACGACACGCCCGACAAGAGCCTTTTCGCGCGCGACCGGCGTGCCTTTTCGAACGGCTGTATCCGCCTGAACGACCCGCACGATTTCGCGTATCGCCTGCTGGCGGCGCAGACCTCCGACCCCAAGGGAACCTTCGACCGGATTCTCGCCAGCGGCCAGCAGACGCGGCTGAACCTCGAGACCCCGGTGCCGGTGCACTTGGTCTATCGCACGGCCTTTACCGATGCGAAGGGGGCGCTGCACTTCCGGCGCGACATCTACGGCCGCGACGCGCTCATCTTCCGGGCGCTCACGCGCGAAGGCGTGGTGCTGGGCGGCGCGCAGGGCTGAGGCGCCTTCCGTACCGCGGCGGGGGCGATGCGGCGACCCGGCCGAAGGAGGCGCCGCCGGAACCCCTGATCTCGCCGTGCCCGCGCCGCGCGGGGATGCACTCCCCTCGCCGGGGCGGGCACGGGCGGGGCAGGGCCGCGCCCTCTGGCCGGTTGCGCCCAGCCGCTCCGCCGGGCTAGAGCGGGCGCGGATGCCGCGAGAGGTTGCCATGCGCCTGAGCCTTGCCGATCTTGCCGCCGCGCTCGGCGCGGAGGTGACGGGCGATGCCTCGCTCGTGGTCGAGGGCCTCGCCGAGCCCGCCCGCGCCGGCCCCGCAGATCTCGCGCTCGCCATGAGCCCGGCCTATGCCGAGGCGCTGCCGAGGGGGCGTGCGCGGGCGGCTGTGCTCTGGCCGGGCGCGGATCCGGCGCAGTTCGGGCTCGAGGCCGCGCTCGCGGTGCCGCGCCCGCGCTTCGCCATGGCCGCGCTCACCCGCGCCTTCGATCCGGGCCCGGAGATCGCGCCGGGAGTGCATCCCTCGGCGGTGATCGATCCCTCGGCCGAGATCGGCCCCGGGGCATCGATCGGCCCGCTGGTGGTGATCGGCCCGCGTGCGCGCGTCGGGGCCCGCGCGCGCATCGCCGCCCACGCCAGCGTCGGGGCGGGGGCCGTGCTCGGGGAGGAGGCGCTGCTGCTGGAGGGCGTGCGCATCGCGGCGGGCGCGCGGATCGGCGCGCGATTCATCGCCCAGCCCAACGCCGTGGTGGGCGGCGACGGCTTTTCCTTCGTCACCGAGGAGGCCTCGACGATGGAAAGCGCGCGCGCCAGTCTCGGCCGCGCGGTGGAGGTGCGCGCGCAGCGCTGGCACCGCATCCATTCGCTCGGCGGGGTCGAGATCGGCGACGACGTGGAGCTCGGCGCGCTCTCGGCCATCGACCGGGGCACGGTGCGGCCCACCGAGGTGGGCGCGGGCACCAAGATCGACAATCTCGTGCAGGTGGGACACAACGTGCGGATCGGGCCGGATTGCCTGCTCTGCGCGGGCGCCGCCGTGGCCGGCAGCAGCCGGCTCGGGGCGCGGGTGGTGCTCGGCGGCCAGTCGGGCGTGGCCGACAACCTGGTTCTCGGCGACGACGTGGTGATCGGGGGCGGCTCCAAGGTGCTTTCCAACGTGCCCGCCGGCCGGGCCATGCTCGGCTACCCCGCCATGCGCATGGACACCCATGTCGAGGTCTACAAGGCGCTCCGCCGCCTGCCGCGGCTGATGGCCAGGCTCGCATCGGGCAAAAATACCGGTTCCCAAGCCGGGGGCGAATGACTACATCACCGTCGATACGGTTGAAGGGCGGTCCGGCATGAGCGTGCGGGAGAAAGTCATCGCGATCCTTGCCGAGCAGGCCGTGCTCGAACCGGGAGACGTGGCCGCGGACGCCAGCCTCGAGGAACTGGGAATAGACAGCCTCGGCCTGGTGGAGAGCATATTCGCCATCGAGGAGGCGTTCGACATCCAGGTGCCGTTCAACGCCAACGATCCCTCCCAGAGCAGCTTCGACATCTCTTCGGTCGACGCCATCGTGCGGGCCGTGGAGGCCCTCGTGGCCGAACAGTCGTGACCCTGCGGGAGGCGCCGGCAGCCGCCGCCGGGCCCGCGGGCCGCGGCGGCCGGGCGGGAGCGGCGCGATGAAGCGCGTGGTGATCACCGGCGCCGGCACCATCAACCCGCTGGGCCACTCCGTGCCCGCGACCTTCGAGGCGATGCGCGAGGGCCGGTGCGGCATCGGCCCGCTCGAGGTGCGCGACGTGGACCGGCTCTCGGTGCAGATCGGCGGGCAGGTGCGCGACTACGACGAGCACCGGCACTTCAATCGCCAGCAGATCGCCCTCTACGACCGGTTCACCCAGTTCACCCTGCTGGCCGCGCGCGAGGCCATCGCGCAGTCGGGGCTGGAGTTCGTGGGCGAACTCGCCGCCGGCGCCGGGGTGGTGCTTGGCACCTCAGGCGGCGGGCTCAACACCCAGGACGAGAACTACCGGGCCGTCTACGAGGAGGGGAAGAACCGGGTTCACCCCTTCGTGGTGCCCAAACTGATGAACAACGCCGCCTGTTCCCACGTCAGTATGGAGCACAATCTCAAGGGCCCGAGCTTCACCGTGGCGACGGCCTGCTCCTCGTCGAACCATGCCATGGGGCAGGCATTCTGGCTGATCCGCTCCGGGGTGGCGCCGGTGATGGTGACGGGCGGCTCTGAATCGATGCTCTGTTTCGGCGGCGTGAAGGCCTGGGAAGGCCTGCGCGTGATGTCCAAGGACGCCTGCCGGCCCTTCTCGCTGGGGCGGACAGGCATGGTGCAGGGTGAAGGCGCGGCGGTTTTCGTGTTCGAGGACTACGAGCATGCACGCGCCCGGGGCGCCGAGATCCTCGCCGAGGTGCGGGGCTTCGCCATGACCTCCGATGCGGCCGATATCGTGATGCCCTCCAAGCAGGGCGCGGCGCGCACCATCGCCGGCGCGATGCGCGACGCGCGGCTCAACGCCGAGGAGGTGGGCTACATCAACGCCCATGGCACCGGCACCGCGGCGAACGACAAGACCGAGTGCGCCGCGGTCGCCGACGCGTTCGGGGCCCATGCCGACCGTCTCATGATCTCCTCGACGAAATCCATGCACGGCCACCTCATCGGCGGAACCGGCGCGGTGGAGCTCTTGGCCTGCATCATGGCGCTGCGCGACGGGGTCATCGCGCCGACGATCGGCTACGAGGAGCCCGATCCCGAATGCGCACTCGACGTGGTGCCCAACACCGCGCGCGAGGCGCAGGTGGACGCCGTGCTGTCGAACGCCTTTGCCTTCGGCGGGCTCAATGCCGTGCTGGCGCTCGGCCGGGTCTGACCGGCGCTGGCGGCAGGGCGCGCCGCGCACCGGCGCTTGCCGCATGGGCCGGGGGGCGGGCAGGGGGCGCTGCCCCCGGACCCCCGGAGTATTTCCGCCAGGATGAAGTTGCGCGAGGGATGCGCGCGGGATTGGCCAACGAAGGAGGCACCGCGCTTCGCGGCGCGCCCGGACCCTGCGGAGGCCAGCGGGCCTCGCGCCCGCGCGGGGGCGGTACCTTGCGCGAAAAGGGGGCGGCGCTGCCGCGGCGGGGCGGCATCCGGCCTGCGGCGCCGGGACCGCGGCGCGCTCCCTCCGCGGCGCGGGGCGGGACGGACGGCGCGGTTGGCCTGCCGAGGGTCGCCGGCCGCGCGGCAGCACTCGGCCGATGTCCGGGGCTGGCGCCGGCCCCGGCCGGGATCAGTTGTTGATCTCTTCGCGCTGGACGATGGTCACGTTCTGGTACCCGGCGGTGAACCCGGCGAGCGAGACATCGAGCGTGACCGGCGAATCGGGCGTGGCGACGGGGATCATGGTGAGCGTGGCGCGCGCGCCGCGCTGGAGGGCGAGCACGTCTTCCGCGGTGAGGCCGATGCGGGAGACGCAGCCGCGCTGCGAGCAGAAGCTGAACGGGTAGACCGCGGGCTCGCCGCCGTCCACCGCGAGCGCGAGGCCGGGCGGGAGCAGGGTGCCGAGCGGCGTCGTGACGGTGGCGATCGCGGTGCCGCGCTCGCCCTCGGGCAGGCGCAGCACGCGCACCTCGGCCACCGTCGTGTCCTCGCCGTCGCGCAGGAGCTGGGCGATCTGGCAGCGTTCCTCCTCGGTGCCGTTCACGGTGGCGAGCGCGCAGATCAGATCCCAGTCGCCGAACTCTTCCTTGAGATAGGCCTCGGGCGCCGCGCCGGGGGCGGGCGCGTCCTGCGCTGCGGCCGGTGCGGCCAGGGCGAGGCAGAAGAGGACGGGCAGGGCAAGGCGGGAAACGAACATCAGGGGTCTCCGGTTGTTGCGGGTCTGGCGGCGCTCTAGCACGCCGGCTGCGCGGTGTCAGGGCGAATGCGCTGCGGCCGCGGGCGGGCCGGCAGGCCCTCGCCGAGCCGCGCCGGCCCACGCGCGGCCGACAAAGAAAAAGGGCCCCTGCAAGGGCCCTTTCCCAACTCGTTCACTCCCTGTCGGACTGGCCGACTTAGTTATTGTCCCGGACGCTACGGCGTTTGGTCGCAACCGTCAACAGGGAATCCCTTTGCCCGCAGGGTATTGATTATTCAAAAGAAAAATCGCAAGAAAAGAGGCCGCGCCCGTTGGCGCGGCCAGTCTGACAGGGAGGATACGGAACTGCGCGCCAGCCGGGGCCGGCCCGCAGAGCTCGGACCATAGGGCAGACAGGTTAACGCGGCGTTGGCGCGCGCCCGGTGCGGCCGCCCATATCTTGGGGAAGGAGTGGCCAATGACGGCAGATGACGTGTTCGTGGGTGGCGGGGGCCTGCAGTACGGCGCGCCCCAGCACCTCCTTCTGGGCTACGCAAACCGCCACGGCCTGATCGCGGGGGCCACCGGGACCGGCAAGACGGTGACCCTGCAGATTCTCGCCGAGAGCTTCTCGGCGGCGGGCGTGCCGGTGTTCCTTTCGGACGTGAAGGGCGATCTTTCAGGGTTGGCGGCGGCCGGGTCGGCCGGCTTCAAGCTCCACGACGCCTTCATGGAGCGCGCCGCACGGATCGGGTTCGCCGACCGTTTCGTATACCGTGCCTTCCCGGTGACCTTCTGGGATCTCTTCGGCGAGCAGGGCCACCCGGTGCGCACCACCCTGGCCGAGATGGGGCCGCTGCTTCTCAGCCGGCTGCTCGACCTGTCCGAGGCGCAGGAAGGCGTCATCAACATCGCCTTCCGGGTGGCCGACGAGCAGGGGCTGCCGCTGCTCGATCTGAAGGATCTTCAGGCCCTGCTGGTCTGGCTGGGCGAGAATCGCGACGGGCTGACCCTGCGGTTCGGCACCGTGTCGCCGGCCTCCATCGGGGCGATCCAGCGGCGCCTTCTGATCCTCGAGAACCAGGGCGGCGCGCGGCTGTTCGGCGAGCCGGCGCTCGCGCTCACGGACGTGATCGCGACCACCCCCGACGGGCTGGGCCGCATAAACATCCTCGCCGCGGACCGGCTGATGGGAGCGCCGCGCCTCTACGCCACCTTCCTGCTGTGGCTGCTTTCGGAACTCTTCGAGGAGCTTCCCGAGGTGGGCGACCCGGAACGGCCGCGGCTCGTGTTCTTCTTCGACGAGGCCCATCTGCTCTTCGATGGCGCGCCCAAGGCGCTGGTGGACAAGGTGGAGCAGGTGGCGCGCCTGATCCGCTCCAAGGGGGTCGGGGTCTATTTCGTGACCCAGAACCCCGACGATATTCCCGAAGACGTGCTCGGCCAGCTCGGCAACCGCGTGCAGCATGCCCTGCGCGCCTTCACCGCCCGCGACCGGCGGGCCCTTCGGCTGGCCGCCGCCACCTACCGCGACAACCCGCGCTTCTCCACCGAGGAGGCGATCCGCGAGGTCGGGGTGGGCGAGGCGGTGACCTCCTTTCTGGAGCGCAAGGGGATCCCCGGCATGGTGGAGCGTACGCTCGTGCGCCCGCCGTCCTCGCAGCTCGGGCCCGTCGACGCGGCCACCCGCGCCGCGGTCATGGCCGCATCTCCGGTGGCGGGCAAGTACGACGCCCCCGCCGATCGCGCGTCGGCCTTCGAGATGCTCGCCGCCCGGGCCGAGCAGGCCGCGCGTGAGGCGGAGGAGGCCGAGCGCGCCGAGGAGGCGGCTTCCGTGGCCGAGCGCGAGTACAGCGCCGCGCGCCGCTACAGCGGGGCCCGCGTGGGGCGCTCCACCTCGCAGCGCGCGCGCGCGCCGGAGACGCTTGGCTCGGCGCTGGGCCAGGCGCTGGTCAAGGAGCTCAAGGGCACCACGGGGCGGCGGATCGTGCGCGGGGTTCTCGGCGGGCTCTTCAGGGGGCGCTGAGGCGGACGCCGAGCCCGCGGCCGGCCGCCGGCATGACCGGTCAGGGGGCGCCGAGGCGGACGCCAGACCCTCCGTCGCAGCCTTGGCCGGCAAGAGTTGGCCGGCAAGAGTTGGCGCCGCCGGCATGGCCGGCGATGCGGGGCGGCGGCCCG
>CAYXOX010000068.1:0-14761 GCA_964466745.1 uncultured Rhodobacterales bacterium | reverse complement strand
TCGCGCCCCGAGGAGAGCGTCACGCCGGTTTCGGTGAGCCCGGTCACGCTTTCGCGGGCGGCCACGCCGATCTTGCCGTCGGCGATGAGTTCGGAGGCTCCGACGTCGATGTAATAGCCCGAGGCGGTGCGCATGGCGCGCATCATCAGACCGCTGTCGTCCTCGCCGAAATCGTAGTCGAAGCCGGCCGCGCCGAGGCGCTCGTAGTAGTCCGCGTCGCGCTCCCGGATCCGCGCGTAGAGCCGCTTCTGCTTGTCCGTGAAGAGCGCGTAGGGCGTGGAGGCGGCGATCATGTCGGCCCGCTCCGTGGTGATCCCCTTCGCCAGCGCGGCCTCGGAGTAGATGTCGAAGCCCATTTCCATGAGCGTCTCGGACCGCACGACGATGGAGGGGCGCCGCTGCACCATCGTCACCTCGGCGCCCGCCTCCCACAGATCGACGGCCACGTCATGGGCCGAACTGCCGGCCCCGATCACCACGGCCCGCTTGCCGGCGAAGGGCGCGCCCTCGGCGTAGTCGGCCGAGTGCATCAGCGTGCCCGAGAAACGCTCCTGCCCGGGCAACGCGATCGGGCGGGGCGGCCCGTAGGCGCCGGTGGCGAACACCAGCTGCCGGGCCGTCACGTCGATCTGCTCGCCGCCCCGGTCGAGCGTCACCGTCCAGCGCCGGGAGCCCGCGTCCCAGCGCGCCGACCGGGCGCTTGTGGATGTCCAGATGTCGAGCTCGAAGATGCTGGCGTAGGCCTCCAGCCAGTCGCCCATCTTGTCCTTCGGGCAGAACACCGGCCAGGTGTCGGGAAAAGGCAGGTACGGCATGTGATCGTACCAGACCGGATCGTGCAGCACGAGGCTGCGATAGCGGTTGCGCCAGCTGTCGCCGGCGCGGGCGTTGCGCTCCACGATCAGCGTCGGCACGCCGAGCTGCTTGAGCCGCGCGCCCAGCGCCAGCCCGCCCTGTCCGGCGCCGATCACCAGCACCTCGGGCTGGGTCTCGCGGCCCAGCGCGGCGGCCTCGGCGGTGCGGGCCTCCAGCCATGTCGTCCGGTTGCGGTCGGCGCCATGGGCCACGCCCTGGGGCCGGCGGGCCCCGCGCGGCTCCTCGTGCCCCTTGAGGTCCTCCATCGCGGTGAAGAGCACATGGGCCTGCCCGTCGCGCAGGGTCAGCCGGCCGGTGCCCGTGGCCACGGCGGTTTCGAAGGCGATCCAGGCCGCGCTGCCGTCCTCGCCCTCCTCGATCTCGCCGCGGCGCGCCCAGCCCGAGGGCGCCACCTCGCCGAGCCGCGCGCGCAGCATGTCGGCAATCGCGCCGCGGCCCTCCACGGTGTGGATGTTCCAGGTGAAGGCCAGTAGGTCGCGCCAGTAGCAGTCGGGCGCGAACATCGCCGCCGCGGCCTCCGCATCGCCCGCGGCGAGGGCAGCGCCGAAGCGCTCGAGCCAGCCGTCGAAGGCGGCGGGGCTCATCCGCCCAGCGGCTCCAGCCGCCCGCCGGCCCCGGCATCCATGAGGTTGAACTTGATCCGGCGCAGGCTCTCCCGCGCCGCGGGGCCGAGCCGGTAGCCCGTCGCCGTGGCGACGAGATCGAGAACGGCGAGATGCGCGATCCGCGAGGCCGAGGGCGTGAGCGCGTCGGGGTATTCGGCCACGCGCACGGTGAGCGCGATGTCGGCGGCCTGCGCGAGATCGGAGCCCGGCGCGGTGATCGCGATCACCTCGGCGCCGTAGCGCCGGGCGATCTCGGCGGTTTCCACCACCTCGGCGGTGCGCCCGGTGGCCGAGCAGGCCAGCAGCACGTCGCCGGCCTTGAGCGTCGCCGCCGTCATCCGCGCGATGTAGGGTTCGGGGCACACGCTGGCCGCCAGCCCGTAGCGGAAGAGCCGCACCTGCGCCTCCGCCGCCAGCGTCGCCGAGGATCCGCCGAGCCCGAAGCAGACGATGCGCCCGGCGCCGGCCAGCCGCTCGGCCGCGGCGTTCACGCCCTCCGGGGCGAGGCCGCGCTCCACGGCGCGCAGCGCCATGTGCGCCTCCTCCAGGATCGCGCCCCAGAAGGGCGGCAGATCGCCGGCCGCCGGGGGCTGTGCCGGCGTGTCCACGAGGAAGGCCTGCCCCACCGCGAGCGATTGCGCGAGCTGCAGCTTGAAGTCCCGCACCCCCTCGCAGCCCACCGAGCGGCTGAACCGCGTCACCGTCGGCTGGCTCACGCCGGCCTGGGCCGCGATTTCCGAGATCGGGGCATCCACGGCCGCGCGCACGTTGGAGAGCACGAGGTCGGCCACCGCCTGCTCGGCCGGGCGCAGCTCGGGATAGCGGTCGCGGATGCGGCCCAGCACGTCGGGCGGGCGGCTCGTGCCGCGCTCGGCGGCGGCCTGCTGCAGGGCCTTGGTCATGGCGTCTCCGAAAGCTGCGGTCTGGCGGAGAGTGTGCGGCGCCACGTCTCACGTCAATGATTTGTAGGAAAGTTACGCACGGGAATCGCCAAAACAAGTTGAAACCGGGAAAATTTGGCGAGCCTGCGCAGACACGTTGACAGGAATGTCGCTGAGTTACAGTCTTCCCGGAGAGACTCGCCACCGCGCCGCATCGCGTGCGCAGGGTGGCGGGCGGTCGCGCACCGGAGGCGGAATGACCGACGGCACCCCTGCCACAGCCAAGCTGCGCGTGGATCGCGCCGGCAAGCGCTACGGCGATCTCCAGGCACTCGCAGACTGCACCTTCGACGTCGCGCCGAACTCCATCGTCTCGATCGTCGGGCCGTCGGGCTGCGGGAAAACGACGCTACTGTGGTCCATGTCGGGCCTGCATTCGCTCACCGAGGGGCGCGTGCTGCTCGACGGCGAGCCGATCACGCGCCCGCATCCCGATATCGGGCTGGTGTTCCAGGAGGCCAACCTGCTGCCCTGGCGCAACCTGATGTCCAACATCCTCTTCCCGTTCGAGATCAAGGGCCAGAAGCCCGAGAGGGAATGGATCGAGCACCTCCTCGACCGCGTGAGCCTGCGCGGCTTCGAAGACCGGTTCCCGGGCCAGCTTTCGGGGGGCATGCAGCAGCGCGCGGCCATCGTGCGCGCGCTCTCGCTGCGCCCCTCCGTGCTGCTGATGGACGAGCCCTTCGGCGCGCTCGATGCCTTCACCCGCGAGGAGATGAACCGCCTCGTGGAAGAGATCTGGATGGAAACGCACACTACGATCGTCTTCATCACGCACTCCATCGAGGAGGCGCTCTTCCTGTCCGACAGGGTGGTGGTGCTCAGCGGGCGGCCGGGCACGGTGCACGAGATCTACGACGTGGACCTGCCGCGCCCGCGCACGATGGAGATCATGGCCGGGCGCGAGGTGTTCGACCTCACGCATCGCATCAAGGCCGACATCTACGGGCTGAACGAGGATGGCTCGCGTTCGGCGGCGGCGGAGTAGGGCAGAATGAGCGACGACGCGATCCCCAAGTTCTCGGGCGAAACCGGCGCCGGCGGCGGCGCGGGCATCAGCCGGGCCTCGCTCTCGGGCGGGCTGGGCGGCGGCGCGGCGGAGGCGGTCGTCATCGCGCTGGTGGCGGTGGTGGTGATCGGCGGGCTCGAGTTCCTGCTGCGCTGGAACGAGGTGCCCGCCTACATCCTGCCCACCCCGAGCGCCATCGGCGCGGCCTTCGTCAAGGAATTCTGGCTGATCCTGCCCCACTGGGGCCATACCGTGGTGGTGCTGGGGGCGGGCTTTTCCATCGGCGCGGGGGTCGGCCTCCTGCTGGCCGCCGTCATCACCCAGTTCCCCTTCGTCGAGAAGGTGGTGACCCCCTACATCCTCGTGCTCGTCACCACGCCGATGCTGGCGCTTGTGCCGCTCCTTATCCTGCGGTTCGGCTTCGGCTACGAGCCCCGGATCATCGCGGTGGCGCTGGCCTCGGGCCCGATGGTGATGATCAACGCGGCCACCGGCTTTCGCCGCACCGACAGCGCCAAGATCGCGCTGGCTCGCAGCTACGGCGCCTCGACGCTGCAGATCTTCTGGAAGGTGCGCGCGCCGATGGCCCTGCCGATGATCCTCGTCGGGCTGATGATCGGCGCGATCTTCGGGATGCTCACCGCCGTGGGCGCCGAGATGGTGGGCGGCGGCTTCGGCCTCGGAAACCGTCTCACGACCTACTCGTCGATGATCAACATGCCGGAGTTCTTCGCCGTCATCCTGATCCTGTCGGGCATGGGCATCGCGATATACGTCACGTTCTTTCTGATCGGCAAGAAGTGGGCAAGCTGGGAGACGTGAGGCACCGTCGCCCGAAAATCAACGGAAAACAGGGAGTTGTTACCATGAAGAACCCTATGAACCCCGGTTTCACGCGGCGGCGCCTGCTGCAGGTCACCGCAGGCGGCGTCGTCGTCTCGGCGCTCGGCGGGCCCCGCGGCGCGATGGCCGAACCCTATGACGGCCCGTTCACCTGGATCTCGCCCCGCGGGACGCTCGAGGTGCTCGACGACTACGGCTTCTGGGCCGCCCGCAAGATGGGCTACTTCGGCGATCTCGAGGTGGACATGCAGCCCGGGCCGTCCGACGGCACGGCCACCGTCAAGTTCGTGGACGTGGGCCAGGCCGACATGGGCTTTCCGAGCCCCGGCGTGTTCTCCTTCGCCCTGCGCGAGGGGATGGATCTGACCTCGGTGTTCCACATGGGCGCGCGCGACACCTTCAGCCTCGCTTTCCGCGAGGGCGAGGGCCCGTCGGACATCAAGGATATCGAGGGCAAGACGATCCTGCTCGGCTCCGCCGCCTGGCAGCCCATCGTCGATCCGATGCTGGCCGCCCAGGGCGTGGACATCTCCACCATCACCTACGTCGAGGCCGGCTGGCCCACCTGGGGCACCATGCTGGCACAGGGGCAGGGCGATGCCGCCCTCTCCTGGGAGGGGCTGCGGGCGGAGTGGATCGCCACCGGGCTCGCCTTCGAATACTGGCTCGGCGTGCAGAACTCGCCGCTGCCGGCCAACACCTTCGTCGTGCGCACCTCCGATCTCGCCGACCCCGAGCGCCGCGCCTTCCTCGAGCGATACCTGCGCGGCTGGGCCATGGGCATGGAGTTCGCCGAGCACAACCCGATGGCGGCGGTGCAGGCGGTGTTCGACCAGTTCCCGACCCTCGCCTCCAACGTGGGCCCCGAGCTGGGCGGCATGTCGATCATCCAGCAGATGAACGTGTTCCGCGGTGATTGGGACAACCGGCAGGGCTGGGGCTGGCACGACATGGCGAGCTGGCAGCAGTTCTTCGATCTGACCGCCGAGATCGGCCAGACCGACCGGATCATCGCGTCGGATGTCTGCAGCAACGACCTGATCCCGGGCGCCAACGACTTCGACGTCGAGCAGGTGCGCGCCGATGCCATGGCCGCCGAGCTCTCGCCCGAGATGGCCGCCGTCGACGTGGACGCGATCCGCGCCTCGATGTTCGACCAGTCGATCTGACCACGGCTGGGGCGCCTCGCCGGGCGCCCCCGCCACCGAAGGAATTCAAGGGAGGAGACAGCAGATGGCAGATCCGGTGCGCGTGCTCGTGGTCGGGCTCGGCAACATGGGTGCGTCCCATGCCGATGCCTATCACCGCATGGAGGGGTTCGAGATCGTGGGGCTGTGCTCGCGCACGATCAAGACGAAGAAGCTCCCCGAAGCCCTTCAGGGCTATCCACTTTTCGAGAACTACGAGGCGGCCCTGGCGGAGCTCGGGCCCGATGCGGTCTCCATCAACACCTGGCCCAACACCCATGCCGACTACGCCATCAAGGCCTTCGAGGCCGGCGCGCATGTCTTCATGGAAAAGCCCATCGGCACCACCAATGCCGAGGCCGAGGCGGTGGTGGCCAAGGCGAAGGAAACCGGCCGCAAGCTGGTGCTGGGCTACATCCTGCGGGTGCATCCCTCCTGGGTGAAGTTCATCGAGCTGGGCCAGACCCTCGGCAAGCCGCTGGTGATGCGCCTCAACCTCAACCAGCAGTCCTCGGGCGACGCGTGGATGTGGCACAAGAACCTCATCGACAGCCTCATACCCATCGTCGACTGCGGCGTGCACTACGTTGACGTGATGTGCCAGCTCACCGGGGCCAAGCCGGTGCGCGTCCACGGGATCGGCGCGGCGCTCTGGGGCGAGGCCAAGCAGCAGAACTACGGCCATCTTCATGTCACCTTCGATGACGGCTCGGTGGGCTGGTACGAGGCGGGCTGGGGGCCGATGATGTCGGAAACCGCATTCTTCGTGAAGGATATCGTCGGGCCCAAGGGCTCCGTCTCCATGGTGCCCAACGACGATGCCCGCGACGATGCCGAGACGATCTCTGACAGCGCCGACATCGACAAGCACACCAAGACCGACATGATCCGCCTCCATCACGCGGAGGTCGGGCCCGACAAGCATTTCGTGAAGCCCGACGAGATGATGTCGATGGAAGACGAGCCCGGCCACCAGGAGCTGTGCGACCGCGAGCAGGAGTTCTTCCTCAAGGCGATCCGCGAGGATATGGACCTCAGCGAGTCGATGCAGGCGGCGGTGGATTCGCTGCGCATCGTGCTGGCCGCCGAGCAAAGCATCAAGGAAGAGCGGGCGATCACGCTCGACTGACGAACATGAAGAACGCCCCGCGGCGCGCCCGCACCCCCAGCCCGGAGGCCGCCCATGGCACATGATCTCGTGCTTTGCGGCGGCCGCGTCATCGACCCGGCCAGCGGCTTCGACGGCATCGCCGATGTGGCCTTCGAGGGCGGAAAGGTCGCCGCCGTGGGCCCCGCGCTCGAAGGGCGGCAGTCCCGCGACGTCTCGGGCTGCATCGTCACCCCCGGCCTGATCGACCTGCACACCCATGTCTACTGGGGCGGCACCTCGCTCGGGGTGGATGCCGATGCCTATGCCCGGCAATCGGCGGTAACCACCAGCGTCGATACCGGCAGCGCCGGGCCCGGCAACTTTCCCGGCTTCCGCGCCCATGTGATCGACAAGGCGCAGTCCCGCGTTCTGGCCCTGCTGCACGTCTCCTTCGCCGGGATCTACGCCTTCTCCGGCACGGTGATGGTGGGCGAGAGCCACGACATGCGCCTGATGGCCGCCCGCGAGGCGGTGGCGGTTGCCGAGGCCAACCGCGACGTGATCGCCGGCATCAAGGTGCGCGTCGGGCGCCACGCCTCCGGCCCGTCCGGGATCGCGCCGCTCGACGTGGCGCTCGACGTGGCCGACCGTGCGGGGCTGCCGCTCATGGCCCATATCGACGAGCCGCCGCCCACCTACGAGGCGGTGGTGGAGCGGCTGCGCCCCGGCGATATCCTCACCCATTGCTACCGGCCCTTCCCCAACGCGCCCGTGCGGGCCGACGGCCGCATCAAGGAGGCGGTGCTGGCGGCACGGGAGCGTGGCGTGATCTTCGACATCGGCCACGGAATGGGCTCGTTCTCCTGGGGCACGGCGCGGGCGATGCTCGCGGCGGGCTTCCCGCCCGACACGATCTCGTCGGACGTGCACGCGCTCTGCCTGCACGGGCCCGCCTGGGATCTGCTGCGCACGATGACGAAGTTCCTCGCGCTCGACATGCCGCTGGTTGAGGTGGTGCGCGCCAGCACCCTCGCCCCGGCGGAGGCGCTGCGCCGCGCCGATCTCGGCCGGCTTGCCCCCGGCGCGACGGGCGACGCCAGCGTGATCGCGCTCACCGAGGCGCCGGTGATGCTCGAGGACGTGCTGGGCGAAGCCTTCGAGTCCCCCCGGCGGCTCGAAGCGCGCGGCACGGTGATGGGCGGCGCCTGGGTCGATCCCTGAAGGCGGCCCTGCTTCGGGCGGAAACCTCTCGCCGCCGCCCCGGTGCGCGGCGGGGCGCGCCCGGGACCTCGCGCCGCCGCGCTTGCGCCGCGCCGCGGCGCCCGGCACACTCCGCCGCGACCTGTCGTAGCGAGTGAGGATGCCCATGGGCCGGATTGCCGCCGACGCCGCTCCCGAGGCCCGGAGGGGCCGTCCCGCGCCGCTCGCCGGCGCCGCGCCTTGCCAGTCCGGCGCGTGGTCCCGCAGCGCCGTGGCACGGGTCCGCAGGCCATGAGCGCGCGCCCGCGCGCCCTGATGCCCGATTACCTGCGCCTTTTCGCGCTCTTCGGCATCGTCGTGGTCAATGTCCAGTTCATCGCCTTCAGCGCGCTGGGAGATCTCGCCGCCCCCGCCGGCGAGACGACGGCCGACGCGGTCACGCTCTGGCTCGTCAACGGGCTGGCCCTCTTCAAGAGCTACGGGCTCTTCTCCTTCATGTTCGGCGTCGGGCTCGGGTTCCTGATGCGCTCGGCCGCGCGCCGCGGCCTCGATTTCGGGCGCCTCTACCGCAACCGGATGCTGGGGCTCGCCCTGCTGGGCATCGCCCACGGCTGCCTCTTCTTTCCCGGCGACATCCTCGTGATCTACGCGGTCACCGGGGCGCTTCTCTTCCGCTTCCGCGACTGGGCGGTCCGGCGCCTCGTTCGGCTGGGCGCGGCGCTGCTCGCGGTGCAGGTGCTGATCGCGCCGCCGCTTCTCTTCGGCACGCCGGCCGTCTCGCCCGAGATCCTGGCCCTCGAGCGCGAAACCCTCACCGGGGGCGGCTTTCTCGCCACGGCGATCTTCCGCACGGTGGGGTTCGCCTTCACCATGCCGCTCTTCCTCGTGATCCAGGGAACGGCGGCGCTCGGCTGGTTCTGCCTCGGGCTGGCGGCGGTGAAATCGGGCATGATCGACGATGCCGGCCACCCGCTCTGGCGGCGCGCGCGGCGCTGGTGCCTCCTGCCCGGGGTGGCGCTGAGCCTCGCGGGTGCCGCGGCCTGGCAGTGGGGCCCGTCGCTGCCGGGCGCCGTCGCGGTCGTCGTCGCCGCGCCGGTGGCAACTCTGGGCTACCTCGGCCTGATCGCGGCGGCCGCCCGGCCGCCGGGGCCGCTCATGGAGCGGGCGCTGGCCGCGGGCGGATCGAGCCTGAGCATCTACCTCGGCCAGTCCATCGTGCTGTCGACCGTCTTCTCCGGCTACGGGCTCGGCCTCTGGGAGGCCGTGAGCCGGCCGGCGGCGGTGACCGTCGCCGTGGCCACGACGGTGGTGCTGATCGCGGCGGTCTCGGCCTGGCGCACCCGCTTCGCGCAGGGGCCCTTCGAATGGGTGCTGCGCCGGATCACCTACGCGGGCACGGCCCGCTAGCTGCGCGCCCGGCCCGGCGCGGCTCACCCGCCCGGCGCCGCCGACGCGCGGGCCGCGCCGCTCAGGAGGCGCCAAGGCACAGCGCGTCCAGCGCCACGAGGCCCGCGCCGAAGACCGCGTCCGGGCCGGGCTCGCCGGCATCCTGGGCCAGCGCCTTGAGCGCGGGTCCCACATCCTGCGCCGGCAGGTCCGGCCGGGCCCGGCGCAGCAGCGCCGCGGCGGCCGTCACGAAAGGCACGGCGAAGGAGGTGCCCGTCTGCCAGCGCGCGCCGCTCACCGAGGCCGCGGACCAGACCTCCACGCCGGGCGCGGCGATATCCACGTGGGCGCCGGTGCCGGCCCGCCGATACACCTCGCCGTCCCGGTCCACCGCTGTCACCGCGATGACCTCGGGATAGGCAGCGGGATAGGCCGGCTCCGCCGCCGGGCCCGCATTGCCGACCGAGGCGGTCAGCACGATGTCGTCTTCCGCCACGAGGCGGCGCACCACCTCGGCAAGAACCGCATTGGGCGGCCCCGCGAGGCTGAGATTGATCACCGCCACACCCTCCTCGGCGAGCCTGTCGAGCGCCTCGACCAGCGTGAAGACATCGGTGCGCTCGTCGCGTCCGACGCGGTGGAAGGCGTCGAAGGCCACGAGCCGGGACCCGGGCAGCAGCCCCGGTGCGCGCGATCCGCGCTGGCCAACCAGAAGCGCCGCCACAGCTGTGCCGTGGATCGCGCGCGAGGGCTGCAGAGCCTCGTCGCCGATGCGGGTCAGGTCCAGCTGCGCACCGCTGAAGACCTCGTGGATCTCGTTGATTCCGGTGTCGATCATGCCGATGGGCCCGGTGCCGCCGCAGTCGATCTCCCTCGGCAGCCCGTGGGCCCAGCCCTCGAGGACACCCGGCGGGCACTCCGGGCCCATGCAGGCCGTCGGCGCGTCCTGCTGGGGCCGGTAGAAATGGTTCGCATCCGCATTGCGCCCGCTGGGCAGCGCGCGCGCGGCCTCGCGGGCCTCGTCGAGCGAGAGCCCCGGCGGGATCCGCAGCCGCCGGGAGGTTTCCCCGAAAACCGAAAGCCTGCGCTCCTCGACCACGGAAAAGCCCTGGGCCAGGAGGACCGCGAGATCCTCCACGGTCAATTCCAGCGCGACGATCTCCCCGGCAGCGGCCGGCGGTGGCGGCGGCGATGGCCTGCTCGGGGCAGCGGCAGGCGCCGCGCGCGCGGGCGCGAAGCCGTCGTCATCATCGTCATCCCGCGACGCGCCCGGCCCGTCATCATCGCCGTCATCATCGCGGAATGACCCGGTTCCATCGTCGTCATCATCGTCGTCGTTGTCGCCCGCGCTGCCGCGTCCGCCGCGGTCGTCATCGTCGTCGTCACGCTCGGCGCGGCCGCCGCCGCCGCCGTCGTCGTCGTCGTCGTCCGCCCAGGCGGCTGCCAGATAGGACGTGCCAGGCAATGCGGCTGGTACCAACACCGACGCCAGAACAAGAAGCGCCGACGCGGCGCCGATGCTGATCGCTCTTGTCATTCCGGTCTGCCTCGTGTGCTCTTGGATCTCCCGGTAGGGATACGTCCGGGTTCGGTGTGTATTCCGCGCGTCCTGCGCGAAAAAGTCCGGAGTATGGGATGCGTTCGAACGCGATCTGGTGGCGTGTTTGCCGAAACTGCGCCGCTTCGCGCTCTCGCTCTGCCGCCGTGGCGACGTCGCCGACGATCTCGTTCAGATCACCGTCGAACGCGCGCTCGCCGCCCGCGCGCGCCACGATCCTGCCACGCGCCTCGAGCCCTGGCTCTTCCGCATCCTGCGCAATGCCTGGATCGACCAGACCCGCCGGGCCGCTACCCGGGGCGTCGAGACAGATGTCGCGGACACCCCCGATCTTGCAGGGCCGGACGGGCGGCGCGTGACCGAGACCCTGCTGATGCTGCAGAAAACCCGCGCCGCGCTGGCCACGCTGCCCGCCGAACAGCGCGAGGTCATGGCGCTGGTGTGCTTCGAGGAGATGACCTACGCCGAGACGGCGGGGATTCTCGGCATCCCCGTGGGCACCGTGATGAGCCGGCTGGCGCGCGGCCGCGCGGCGCTGGCGGAGAAACTGGGAATAACCTGAGCGCTCATGCGTTTGCGTCCGGGAATGGGAGCCACGTGCATGACAGCGAGCGAATTCGACGACCCGACGCTGATGGCCTTCGCCGATGGCGCGCTCGAGCCCGAGGCGGCACGGCGCGTGGCCGAGGCCGCGCGGGACGATCCCGCTATGGCAGGCCGGATCGAGATGTTCCGCAAGACCGGCGCGCTGCTGGGGGATCTCGCGGCATCGCGGCGCGAGGAGCCGCTGCCCGAGAGCCTGGTCGCCGGCGTAGATGCGGCGTTCGCCCGACACCGCCAGCGCGCAGCGCCGGGCGGGAAGGTGGCCGCATTCGCGCCCGCCCGCGCGCCGGCCTGGCGCCCCGCGGCGCTGGCCGCCAGCATCGCGCTGGTCGTGGGGATCGGCGGCGGCATCCTCGCCACGCTTTCCGTGCCGCGGGCCGAGGCGCCGGCATCGGAAGGCTTCGCCCTGCTCGATGCGCCGGAGATCGCGGTTGCCCTCGGCACGCTCGCCTCGGGCGAGCGCGACCCGGTGGCCGGCGGGGAGATCGTGATCGTTTCCTCCTTTCTCGCCGACGGGAACGTGTTCTGCAGAGAGTTCGAGATCGCGGTCGCTGCGGGCGAAACGATCGTCTCGGTCGCCTGCCGCGAGGAGGGGCGCTGGACGCCACGGTTCGCGGTGCTCACCGGCAGCGCCGCAGGGGCCGCCTACGCGCCGGCCTCGGCTCTGGAACCGCTCGATGCCTTCCTGTCTTCCATCGGCGCGGGGCGCCCCCTGCCCGCGGGGCAGGAAGCGGACCGGCTCGCCGCAGCGGACTGACGCGGACCCGCGCCGCGGCTGCGGCGCGCAGAGATCCGTGCCGAACGCGAAACGCCCCGCGCGCCGCGGGGCGTCCGCGCCCGGGCCCGGGCCCGCGGGGCGTGGGGCTCAGCCGTCGTCGTCATCGTCATCGTCATCGTCATCGTTGAGCCGGCCGCCCTCGTCGTCGTCGTCGTCGTTGAGCCTGCCGTCGTCGTCGTCGTCATCGTCGTTGCCGTCATCGTCGTTGCCGTCGCGGAAGAAGCCGTCATCGTCATCGTCGTTGTCGTCGCGGGCTGCGTTGATCCGGAGCACGTCGTCGCGGCTGAGTTCCCGGCTGCCGGCTCTTGCCCAGAAGCGGTCGGCGGTGGCGGTTCCGAATGCCGCGCGCAACTCGCCAAGAGAGAGCAGCCCGTCGCCGTCGGTGTCGATGTCCGAAAAGCGCATGGACTGCGCCGAGGCGCCGGAGGCCGCGAGGAGGGAAACGGCGCTCGCGAGCAATAGGCGGGTGCGGATGTTCATGGTCAGGTCCTTTCCTTCATGAAGGTGAGCCAGTTGGCGGGAACGCTGCGCGTCGTCCCCCTGGACGGGAAGCCGGCGCCCCGCGTTCCGGCCGCCGCCTCCCGGCGCTGCGCCCGCGGCGCAGGGCGCGGTGGCTGCGGAAGGGTGCGGGGGCGGACGGTCACGGGCGGCTCCTTTGCTCCGGCCCCGATCGGGGCCTGCACTCAGAACGCGCGTGCCGCCCGGCCTATTCCCGGGGAAGCGGAATTTTTCTTCCAGCGCTGTCGATCGGCGTCCGTCCGATCATGCGCAGGAAGAGGCGCCGGCCGGCGGCCAGCACCGGGTAGAGCCGCGCCGCGCGGCGCGGGCTGGAGAATACCGCCCGCTGCAGCCGGTTGAACGGCCCGCCCCCCTCGCGGGAGAGCGTGGCGAGCAAGTGCACCGCGCCATCCCCGAAGAAGACCTCGCCGCGCCAGAGCACCACCATCCCCTCGTCGAGGTCGTAGCCCGCCCGCCGGACCTGCTTCACTCTCGGGTCCTCGCCTCGGGCGTCCACCAGATCCACGGTGCCCGCAGCCTCGCGCAGGCGCATCATCCCGACGTAGGACGCGCAGAACGGGCACTGCCCGTCGTAGATCACCGTCATGCCTTCGGGGGCCATGCTGCGCTCCGCTTCGGTGGCGTTTCGTGGAATAACGGGCGGCGCGGCCCGTTATTCCCACCGGCAGATTTAATTCGGAGGCCGATCATGACGAGTATCGCAGACATGCCGGGCGACGTGCGCGCCCGCGCCGGGGGTGCGCTGCAGGGCCTGCGCGTCGCACTCTCGCAGCCCGTTTCCCCGCTTTCGCTGGCCGCGTTCCGCATCGCCATGGGTGCGCTCCTGGTGTGGGATTGCTGGCGCTTCATCAAGTACGACCGCGTCTATCGCTACTGGATCCAGCCGGAGTTCCACTTCACCTACCCGGGGTTTCACTGGGTGGCGCCGCTTCCCGAGCCGTGGATTCTCCTGGCCTGGCTTGCGATGGGACTCTCGGCGTTTCTCGTGATGATCGGGCTGTTCTACCGCGTTTCGATCGTGGCGCTGACGGTGACGTTCACGTACTTCTTCCTGCTCGACAAGGCCGAGTACCTCAATCACTTCTATCTCGTCGTCCTGTTCCTCGTCCTGATGTGCTTCCTGCCGGCGCACCGGGCCCTTTCGGTGGATGCGCGGCTCTTTCCCTCGGCGCGGGGCGAGACGGTGCCCCGGGCCGCCGTCTCCATCCTGCGGGGGCAGATGGAGATCATGCTGATCTTCGCCGGTCTCGTGAAGCTGACGCCCGACTGGCTGTCCGGGGAGCCACTGGGCCTCTGGCTGCGCCCGCAGGCCGAGGACTTCGTGTTCGGGTTTCTCTTCCACCACGACTGGGTGATCCTGCTGGGCACCTGGGGAACGGTTGCGCTTCACGTGCTCGGCGCGCCGCTGCTCCTCTGGCACCGGACGAGGCTGGCGACCTTCTTCGTCTACTGCGCCTTCCACGCCGCGAATTCCGCCTTCTTCAACATCGGGATCTTCCCGTGGCTCACCATCGCCGCCACGACGATCTTCTTTGCGCCCGACTGGCCGCTGCGCCTCGCGCGGTGGTTCCACGGGCTGTTCGAGGCGCTTCCGGCGCCGGCATCCGGGCCCGCCTCCCACGGCCCCGCCGTCCCGCCGCCCGCGCGGCTCATCCCAATTGCCGCGGTGGTCGGGCTCGGCGCATGGCTTGCGGTCCAGGTCGCGTTGCCGCTCCGTGCCGGTTTCTTTCCCAACGAGGTACGCTGGAGCGGGGACGGGCACCGCTTCTCCTGGCGGATGCGCATCTACGACCGCGAAGCCGAGGGCGTCTTCATCGTCAGCTCCGGCGACCAGGAGTGGGAGGTGGACCCGACCGACCACCTCACCCGGCGGCAGGCGTGGAAGATGATGGTGCGCTCCGACATGGTGCACCAGTTCGCCGGGTATCTCGAGGAGGTCTGGCGCGAGGCCGGGCACGCGGATGTCGCGGTGCGGGCCGAGATCTGGAAATCGCTCAACGGCCGGCCGCCCCAACTCTTCATCGATCCGCAGGCGGATCTCACCGCGGTGGATCTCGCCTACGCGCGGGCTGACCGCTGGGTGCTGCCGAACGAGGTGCCGGTTTGGGGCCTCGCGCGGAACGCGCGCGCCAACGCGTCGACGCGCCCACGGCGGGCGGCCGTTCG
>CAYXOX010000067.1:0-14780 GCA_964466745.1 uncultured Rhodobacterales bacterium | reverse complement strand
ACGATCACGTTCCGCCCCACCGGGAGCGCGGCGAGATCCTCGGCCTGGCGCAGGGTGGCGATGAAGGCGACGGCATCCTCGACGCCGGATTTCTCCTCGCCGGGTGCGCGCAGCGCGTTGACGCCCGGCAGGCCGATGCCGAGGAACACCGCGTCGAACTCCGCGCGCAGGGTGTCGAGATCGAGCCCCTCGCCCAGCGCCTTGCCGGTATGCAGCGTAATGCCGCCGATCTTGAGCAGCCAAGCCACCTCTCGGGCGGCGAAGGATTCGGGCGTCTTGTAGGCGGCGATGCCGTACTCGTTGAGCCCGCCGGGCTTGCCGCGCGCGTCGTAGAGCGTCACGTCGTGGCCCCTGAGGGCGAGACGGTGGGCGCAGGCGAGCCCCGCGGGCCCCGCACCGACGACCGCGACCCGCTTGCCGGTGGGTGCGGCGCGGGTGAACGGGTGCGTGCCGGCCTCCATCACGGTGTCGGTGGCGAAACGCTGGAGCCGGCCGATCTCCACCGGCTTGCCCTCGGCCGCCTCGCGCACGCAGGCCTCCTCGCAGAGCGTCTCTGTCGGGCAGACACGCGCGCACATCCCGCCGAGGATGTTCTGATCGAAGATCGTCTTCGCCGCCCCCTCGGCGTTGCCCGTCTGGATCTGGCGGATGAAGAGCGGGATGTCGATGGCGGTGGGGCAGGCCGTGATGCACGGGGCATCGTAGCAGAAGTAGCACCGGTCGGCGGCGACGGCGGCCTCGTGGGCATCGAGCGGCGGGTATGCGTCGGCGAAGTTGCGTGCCAGATCCTCGGGTTCGAGTCGTCCGGCCGCGATACCTGGCGTCATGGGCGTGATGCGCATGGGCTGGGTTCCCTGTTGATATCTTTCGTCCGAGCCTGACACAGGGTGCAAATTTTACCAAATGGTAAATTTTGGGCGGTTCGTGAACGGCCGCCGGCCGGGGCGCCGCCGCCGGCAGCCGGAAACCGGCCCTTGCCGCGCTCAGCCCAGAAGCGCGGCAAGGGCCTCCACCTCCACCACGAACTCCGGCCGGGCGAAGCCGGAGACGACCATCAGCGTCGAGGCGGGCAGCGCATCGGGGCCCACCCAGCGGTCGCGGGCGGCCATGTAGCCTGCAAGATGCTCGCGCCCGCTCACGTAGGCGTTGAGGCGCACCACCTCGGCCGGGCCGGCGCCGGCCTCGGCGAGTATCGCGCCGATATTGGCGAAGCAGAGCCCGGCCTGGGCCTCGGCGCCCTCGGGCACCGTCCCGTCGGGGGCGATGCCGAGCTGGCCCGAAAGCACCACGAGGCGCGCGCCCTCGGGCACGATCACGCCATGGGCATAGCGTGCGAAGGGAGGGAACATCCCCGGGGGGAAAAGAGGGGTCATGGCGGCAGGCTCCTATGCTCGGGCACGCGGGCCGAATGGCCCCGGCGCAGGACGTGGCGCAGCCACCCGCGGGGCGCTGCGGAGGGTGCGCCAGGGCGGGCCGGGAGTCGCGCCGGCGCCGGGGCGCAGGCGCAGCGCAGCGGCGCGCAAAGCAGCATTCAGCCGAAATACTAGACAGCGCACCGACACCTGCACAAGAATGATGCAGCGTGGCGTCCGCGGCGGGGGCGGGCAGCGGGCGCGTCACCCGGTCGGCTTTCCTTCCGGAGGACACTCCGAAACCCTCGCCCCGTCCAAGAGTGGAGGCTCACATGACCACGAAATTCGCAGCTCTCGCCGCCGCAACCCTCGCGGCGGCAGCAGCCCCTGCATTCGCCGCGGGGCATCTCACCGAGGTGACCTTCGGCACCAACTGGGTCGCCCAGGCGGAGCACGGGGGCTACTACCAGGCCGTTGTCGACGGCACCTACGAGGCCTGCGGGCTGAACGTGACGATCCTGCCCGGCGGCCCGCAGGTGAACAACTCCGCCCAGCTCATCGCGGGGCGGATACAGTTCTACATGGGCGGCACGCTCGGGCAGTTCTCGGCGGTGAACGAAGGCGTGCCCATGGTGATTCTCGCCGCGAGCTTCCAGAAGGAGCCGCAGATCGTGATGACCCATCCCGGCGCCATCTCGTCCTTCGACGAACTCGCGACGCTCGACGAACTCATCATCGGCGACGAGGGCTTCGTGACCTACTTCAAGTATTTCGAGAAGGCGAACGGCTGGGATGCGGCCAAGCGCGTGCCCTACACCTTCAACCCCGCGCCCTTCATCGCCAATCCCGCCTCCGCGCAGCAGGGCTACGTGACCTCCGAGCCCTTCTCGGTGGAGCAGGCGGCGGGCTGGAAGCCGGACGTCTGGGTGCTGGCCGACAACGGCTACACCGCCTACTCCACCACGATCGTCGGCATGCGGCCCTATGTCGAGGCCAACCCCGATGTCGCCAAATGCTTCGTGGAGGGCTCGGCGAAGGGCTGGGCGAACTTCCTCTACGGCGACAATGCCGCGGCCATCGCGAAGATCCAGGAAGACAACCCGGACATGAGCATGGACAAGATCGAGTTCTCGATCGCCGCGATGAAGGAATACGGCATCGTCGATTCGGGCGACGCGCTGACCATGGGCATCGGCGCGATGACCGACGAGCGCATGGCGGACTTCTTCGCCAAGATGGTGGACGTGGGCGTGCTTCCCGCCGATCTCGACTACACGGAGGCCTACATGCTCGACTACGCGAACTCCGGGGTGGCGCTGGAGGTCAAATCCGCTCTCGGCGTCCAGTGATGGCCGACGGCGGACCAGGCAACGAGGCCATGTCCGCCGTGGGCATGGCACGGGCCGACAGGCCCGTGCTTCTTTCGCTCGAGCAGGTCGACAAGGTTTTCGGCGCCTCGACGGTCGCGCTGCGCGGCATGCGCCTCGAGGTGCGCCAGGGCGACTTCATCTCGCTCCTGGGGCCCTCGGGTTGCGGCAAGTCCACCGCGCTCAGGCTGATCGCGGGGTTGATGCAGCCCACGCGGGGGCGGGTGCGCTGGGAGGTGGCCGAGGCCCGCGACACGCTCGGCGTGGTGTTCCAGGAGCCGACGCTCATGCCCTGGGCGACCGTGGCCGACAACGTGTGGCTTCCGCTCCGGCTCAAGGGCAGGCGCCGGCGCGACGTGATGCCGGACATCGAGGAGGCGCTGGCGACCGTTGGCCTCACGGGCTTCGAGGACGCCTACCCGCGCGAGCTTTCGGGCGGCATGAAGATGCGCGTCTCCATCGCCCGCGCGCTCGTGACCCATCCCCGCCTGATCCTGATGGACGAGCCCTTCGCCGCGCTCGACGAGATCACCCGCTTCAAGCTCAACAACGATCTTCTGGCCATGCGCGAGAAGCTCGACTGCACCGTGATCTTCGTTACCCATTCGGTGTTCGAGAGCGTGTTCCTTTCGGACCGGATCGTGATCATGGCGGCGCGCCCCGGCCGGGTGATCCGGGAGCTCGGAGTGGACGAACCCTACCCGCGGACCGAAGACTTCCGCACCTCGACCGAATATGTCGCCCATTGCCGGGAGGCCTCCGAGGCGCTCGCCCGCGCGATGGAGGGAGCGGCGCACGAAGGATGACACCATGGCCCTGACCGACAGCGCGGGCGCGCAAGGCGCCCCCGTGATCGACGCCGAGGAAAGCGCGCGGCTGCGCGCGGCCCGGCTTGAAAAGACCCTGCGATGGGCGCTGCCGCTGGCCCTCTTCATCGGGCTCATCGCGCTCTGGCAGTGGTATGTCACCGCCTTCGAGGTGCCGCACTACCGGCTGCCCGGGCCGTTCCTCGTGATGGAAACGCTGGTGGCCGATTTCACCTCGCTCGCCGGAAGCTGGTGGACGACGGTGCGGGTGACGGTGCTCGCGCTGCTTCTGGCCATCGTCGGGGGCGGCGGGCTGGCGATCCTCTTCACGCAGTCGCGCTTCATCGAGATGAGTCTCTTTCCCTACATGGTGGTGCTGCAGGTGACCCCGATCATCGCGATCGCGCCGCTCATCTTCATCTACATCGACAGCCACATCGCGCGGGTGCTGTTCATCGCCTGGATCGTGGCGTTCTTCCCGGTGCTCTCGAACACGGCGCTGGGCCTGAAATCCTCCGATCACAACCTGCGCGACCTCATGACGATCTACCGGGCCAACCGGTGGCAGCGGCTGCGCTTTCTCCAGCTGCCGTCCAGCCTGCCCTATTTCCTCGGGGGCCTGCGCATCGCGGGCGGGCTGAGCCTCATCGGGGCGGTGGTCGCCGAGTTCACCATGGGATCGGGCGGGCGGGCGGCGGGCCTCGCCTTCCGCATCCTCGAGAGCAGCTACCGGCTCAACGTGCCGCGCATGTTCGCGGCCCTCCTGCTGGTGATCCTCACGGGCGTGGTGATCTACCTCGTGCTCTCCTGGGCGAGCTGGTTCCTGCTGCACAAGTGGCACGAGAGCGCCATGAAGCGGGAAAGCTGATGGACTACCGGACGCTTCCCGAAGGCGACTTCACGCTGAGGAACGTCACCGTGCCGGCCGCGCTGCTGGGCGGATCGGGCGACCTTGCAACGACGGACATCGCGGTGTCGGGCGGGAAGATCGCCGAGAGCTCGGCCGGGCCCGCACTCGACATGGCGCGCGCGATGGTCTTTCCCGCCTTCGTGGACATGCACACCCATCTCGACAAGGGCCATATCTGGGCGCGTTCGCCCAACCCCGACGGCACCTTCATGGGGGCGCTCGACACGGTGGAGGCGGACCGCTTGGCGCGATGGTCGGCCGAGGACGTGGCGGCGCGGATGGATTTCTCGCTGCGCTGCGCCTGGGCCCACGGCACCCGCGCGATCCGGACCCACCTCGACAGCCCGCCGGAGCAGGACGAGATCACCTGGCCGGTGTTCCGCGCCATGCGCGAGCGGTGGGCGGGCCGGATCGAGCTGCAGGGGGTGTGCCTCGTGGGCTGCGACCGCGCCGATCTGGGCGGCCGGTTCATCCGCACCGCCGATCTCGTGGCCGAAGCGGGCGGCGTGCTGGGCATGGTCACCTATCCCGTGCCCGACCTGAAGGAGCGGCTGCACGCCTTTCTCTCGCTCGCCACCGAGCGCGGGCTCGCGGTGGATTTCCACGTCGACGAGACGATGGACCCTCAAAGCGCCACCCTGCGCGAGATCGCCGAGGCGGTGCTGGAGACGGGCTTTGCCCACCCGGTGGTCGCCGGGCACTGCTGCTCGCTCTCCACCCAGGATGCAGCGGAAGCGCAGGCGACCGTCTCGCTTGTGGCCGAGGCCGGCATCAACGTCGTCTCGCTGCCGATGTGCAATCTCTACCTGCAGGACCGTCACGGCGGGCGGACCCCGCGGCTGCGGGGGCTCACGCTGGTGCACGAGCTGCGCGCGGCGGGGGTGAACGTCAGCTTCGCCTCCGACAACACGCGCGATCCGTTCTACGCCTACGGCGATCTCGACATGCTTGAGGTGCTGCGCGAGGCCACCCGCATCGGCCACCTCGACCACGCCGCGAACGACTGGCCGCGCGCCTTCACGCTCAACCCGGCCGCCGCCTGCGGCTTCGCCCCGCCGAGCCTCGCGCCCGGGGCGCCGGCCGACCTCGTGATCTTCCGCGCCCGCAACTGGACGGAGCTTCTCGCCCGCCCGCAGACCGACCGCATCGTGCTGCGCCGCGGCGCCGCCATCGACCGCACGCTTCCCGACTACGCCGAACTCGACCCGCTCATGGAGCCCGCCCATGCTTGACATGCCCGACAACGTCGCCGCCGCGAAGGCCGCGCTGGCGCATCTCGAAATGGACGAGAACGCCGCCGCGATCCGCGCCAAGAGCCGCGACTTCTTCTGGTACTCGCCGGTGCTGAAGGAGAAGATGGACCATCTCGAGGCCGATTTCGTCGTCTCTCCGCGGTCGGAGGCCGAGGTGATCGAGATCCTGCGCGTCTGCTACGCCCATGACGTGCCCGTGACCACCCGCGGCGCGGGCACCGGCAACTACGGGCAGGCCATGCCGCTCAGGGGCGGATGCGTGATGCACCTGCGCCATCTCGACAAGGTGCGCGAGATCGGGCCGGGACGCGTGGTGGTGGAGCCGGGCGCCATCATCAGGGACATCGACGCCCAGACCCGCGCCCATTCGGGCCAGGAGCTGCGGATGATGCCCTCCACCTACGCCACCGCCACCATCGGCGGCTTCGTGGCCGGCGGCTCGGGCGGCATCGGCTCGGTGCGCTGGGGCGCGCTGCGGGATTTCGGCAACATCATCCGCCTGCGCGTGGTGACGATGGAGGCCGAGCCGCGGGTGCTCGAGCTGACGGGCGACGAGCTGCCGCGCGTCTCCCATGCCTTCGGCACCAACGGGATCATCACCGAGCTGGAGATGCCGCTGGCCCCGGCCTACGACTGGGTGGAGCTGATCGTGACCTTCGACGACCTGATGGAGGCGACGCAGTTCACCTCCGACGTCGCCGCGCAGGACGGGCTGCTGCTGAAGCTGGCCACCACCATCGAGGCGCCCATCGCCCACGACTACTTCCAGCGCCTCAAGGGGCGCGTCGGGCCGGGCACTCATCTGGTGATCCTGCTGGTGGCGCCCCATTCGCTGGAGGGGCTCTTCACCTTCATGGGGGCCTACCCGGGGGCCGCGGTGCTCTACCGATCCGACGATTGCGACTGGGAGCGCGGGCCCGGCGCGCTGGCCGAATACACCTGGAACCACACCACGCTGCGCGCGCTCAAGGTGGACCCCTCGGTGACCTATCTGCAGGTGCGCTGCGCCCCGCCGGATCACGTGGAGATGGTGCGCCGGCTGAAGGAGCGGTTCGGCGACGAGGTGCTCATGCATCTCGAGGTGATGCGCGAGACTGGCCAGGTGATGTTCGCGATCCTGCCCATCGTGAAATACACCACCCGCGCGCGGCTCGAGGAGATCATCGCCCAGCACGAGGAGATGGGCGCCATGGTCTTCAATCCGCACCGCTACACCCTCGAGGAAGGCGGGCGCCAATCGGCCGACGAGCGCCAGCTGGCCTTCAAGAAGGAGGCCGACCCGAAGGGCCTCCTGAACCCCGGCAAGATGATCGCCTGGGACGCGCCCGACTGGGACTACAGCCGTATGTACGACGATCCGGGCATGCGGCAGCCGGGGTGACGCGGCCGGAGTGCATGGCGCGGCGGGCCGGCATCGCGCGCCCGGTGCGTGGGCGGAGCGCGGCTGTGCCCGGGTTGCGACCCTCCCCGCTGGCGCAGCCGCAGTCCTTTACCGTCGCGGCCGGACCGGCACCCGGAACGCCTGCGCCCTTCGCGGCGCGCCGGCGCCCGGGCGGGGGGCGGCACCGGGCTGGCCCGACGCGCAGCGCCCGCAGCGCAGGCAGCCAGCGGGCGGCGAGGGCGCGCCGGTGAGGGCCCTCGTTCTCTATGCGCATCCCTGCGAGGAGAGCTTTTCTTCCGCGCTCCACGGCACGGTCACCGGAGCGCTCGCCGGACGCGGCTGGGAGGTGGACGACTGCGACCTGAACGCCGAGGGCTTTTCCCCGGTGCTGACGGCGGCCGAGCGGCGCGCCTACCACGACGAGCCGGCGAACGCCGCGCCCGTGCAGGGCTACGTGGACCGGCTGCGCGCGGCGCAGGCGCTGGTGATGGTCTTCCCGGTGTGGAATTTCGGTTATCCGGCGATCCTCAAGGGGTTTCTCGACAGGGTCTTCCTGCCCGGGGTGTCGTTCCGCCTCGAGGCGGGAGAGGTCCGGCCGAACCTCACCCATATCCGGCGCCTCGCGGCTGTCACCACCTATGGCGGCACGCGGTTCCGCGCGATGCTGGCGGGCGATCCGCCGAGGAAATCGGTCTGCCGCGCCGTCTGGCATGTTTGCAGGCCCGAGAAGCTGAGGTACCTCGCCCTCTACGACATGAACCGGGCCACCGCCGCGCGGCGGGCGCGGTTCCTTTCCGAGGTCGAACGCGAGATGGAGGCATTCTGAATGCGCGCGCTGGTCGTCTACTGTCATCCCCGCGAGGGAAGCTTCACCGCCGCGGTGCGGGACACCGTGCTGGAGCGGCTCGAAGCGGCGGGGGCCGAGGTGCGGCTCACCGACCTCTACGCGCGCGGCTTCTCCCCCGCGCTCACCGCCGAGGAGCATGCCGGCTACGAGGACGAGGCCACCAACCGGGCCCCCGTCCAGCGCGACTGCGACGACCTGATGTGGTGCGACACGCTGATCTTCGTCTACCCCACCTGGTGGTACGGGCAGCCTGCCGTGCTCAAGGGCTGGATCGACAGGGTGTTCGTGCCCGGCGTCGCCTTCAGGATGCCCACCCCGCAGGTGCGCGAGATCCGCCCGGGCCTGACCCACATCACCCGGCTGGGCTGCTTCACCACCTGCGGCGCAAGCTGGTGGCTGACCCGCATGATCGGGGCGCCGGGGCGCCGGACGATCCTGCGTGGCGTGCGGCTGATCTGCGCGCCGCGCTGCAAGACGGCCTTCGCCGCGCACTACCGGATGGACAGCTCCACCCCGGCCAGCCGCGCCGCGCATCTCGCCCGCGTCTCCCGGAAGCTCGACAGGTTCCTCGGCGCTCGGGCGCCGGTGCGGCGGGAGGCCACGGCATGAGCCGCCGGCTGGACTGGGCAAGCTTCCGTGCGCCCGAGTTCGGCGGGGCGGATGCCGGACGCACCATCGCCATCCTGCCCACCGCGGCGATCGAGCAGCACGGCCCCCACCTGCCGGTGGGCACCGACACCTACATCGCCGAGGGCATGCTCGAGACGCTGCGCGCCGCCTGCCCGGAGGATCTCGATATCCGCATCCTGCCGGTGCAGACGGTGGGCAAGTCCAACGAGCACCTCTTCGCCGCGGGCACGCTCACCCTTCCCGCCGAGACGGCGCTCGCGGCCTGGGTGGAGATCGGGCTCTCGGTGGCGCGCGCCGGGGTGCGGCGTCTCGTGATCGTCAACAGCCACGGCGGCAACCTCGACCTCGTGTCGATGCTCACACGCGAGTTGCGGTTGCGCGCGGGGATGCTGGCGGTGAAGAGCCAATGGGTTTCCTTCGGGCACCCCGAGGGCCTCTACTCGGAGCAGGAGCAGCGCTACGGCATTCACGGCGGCGACGTGGAGACCTCGCTGATGCTCGCCTTCCGCCCGGAGACGGTGGACATGGCCGCGGCGCGCGATTTCCGCTCCAGCGCCGAGGGCGCGGCGATCCCGCCCACGGGCCCGATCTCCTACGGCTGGATCGCCAGCGATCTCGGCCCCGACGGGGTGGTGGGCGAGGCGCATCTGGCCACGGCCGAGAAGGGCCGCGCCACCGCCCAGCACCAGGTGGAGGGGCTGATCGCGCTGCTGCGAGAGGTGGCGGCGCATCCGCTTACCGGGTTCGAGCCCGTGGTGCCGCCCGGACCGGTGGGGCGTTAAGCCGATCTTCAGCGCGGCGCCCTAGGCAGGACCCGGGGCGGCAGAATGGCGGCCCGCTGCCCATGGAGCCCCGGCCGATGCCGATCGCCGCCATCCTCGTGCCCGCGCGGCTGCGCGCCCGCTTCGCCAGCCATGCCGACGCCCCGGCAAGCCCTCAGGGAGAGCACGGGGCAACGGCCGCGGCCGAAGGCGCCGCGGGGCCGGGGCCGCTTGGAGCGCGGCCGCGCCGCGCCGGGGCAGGTGCCGGGGCAGCCGCGCCGATGCACGGCGCCGCCCTCGATGCCGGGGCGCTCGCCGCGCTGGGGCGCAGGCTCCTGCCCCCCGGCCCGCAGGGCGCGCCCTCGGCGATGGCCGCGGCGCTCTACCGCGGCGCATCGGTGGCGGTGACCGGGGCCGGCGGCAGCATCGGGCTGGAACTCTGCCGGCACCTGCTGGCCCATCGCCCCGCGCGCCTCCTGCTCGTCGAGCATGCCGAACCGGCCCTGCGCGCCGCGCTCGATGCGCTGGAGCTTCCGGCGGCGGCCTCCGGCACCGCGCTCGTCCCGCTGCTGGGCAGCGCCGGCGACGCGCCCCTCGTCGCCGGGGCGCTGGGCGCGGTGCGGGCGGAGATCCTCTTTCACGCCGCCGCCTACAAGCACGTGGACATCGTCGAGGCGAACCCGCTTGCCGGCCTGCGCAACAACGCGCTTGCCACCCGCGCCGTGCTGGAGGCCGCCAGGGCCGCGGGCTGCGGGCGTTTCGTGCTCGTCTCCACCGACAAGGCCGAGGCGCCCTGCGGCGCCATGGGCGCGAGCAAGCGCCTCGCCGAGCTGCTGGTGCAGGGCGCCGGTGCGGCGGGCGAGCTGAAGACGGCGGTGGTGCGCTTCGGCAACGTTTTCGGCTCCTCGGGCTCGGTGGTGCCCCGCTTCGCCGCCCAGATCGCGTCAGGCGGCCCGATGACCCTCACCGACGAGCGCGCCACGCGCTACATGATGCTTCCCGAAGCGGCGGCGGAGCTGACGCTGCGCGCCGGCGCGCTGGCCGGCGACGGCGGGGTGTTCGCGCTCGACATGGGCGCCCCGGTGGCGATCGGCGCGCTCGCCCGCGCGATGCGGGACGCGGCCGCCGGGCGCGGCGGCGGCCCGTCGCGGGTGGCCATCGTGGAGACGGGGCTGCGCCCCGGCGAGCGGCTCCACGAGGCACCGCTGCCAGGGCCGGGCGCCGAGGCCACGGCGGAAGCCGGGGTGTTCCGGCTGCCCGTATCCGGGCCGGGCCGGGCGGGTGGCGCGCTTCTGGTGGCGCAGCTTGCACGGCTGGACGGCGAGACGAACCCGGCCCGGCTGCGGGCGGAGATGCTGCGCCTCGCCGGGGCGCCCCCTTCGGCAGCCCCCTCGCGGGCGGCAGCCGAAGCAAGCGAGACCTGCCACAGCGCCGCACCGCGCCGAACCGAACCCCTCGCCCGCGCCTCCTGACGGCACCGCGCGAGGCGTCGCGCGACACGGGGGCCGGCCGCTCCGCAGCCCGCTGCCCAGCGCGGGTCCACGCCGCCCGCCCCGGGCGGCTAACCGGCGCGGGGCCGATACGCCCGCTGCCCTGCCCCGGGAACCCGGCGCCCGGCCCGGGGTCCGCCGGCCGTGATCCTCGCTGGCGTCCCGGGCACCCCTTCCCTGCCTGGCCGGCCCCGCTGGCCCGGGCGCCGGCGCGGCCCGGGAGCATCGGCCTTCAGCGCCCGGGGATCTCCTGCCGCTTCTCGCCCGCGCCTTCCCAATCGTCCATCGCCGCGAGCGCCTCCTCCGCGGTGTCCACGAAACGGAAGAGCGACAGATCTGCCGGAGAGATCGTCCCGGCCTCGGCGAGACCCTGCCAGTTGACGATCCGCTCCCAGAACTCGCGACCGAAGAGCAGTACCGGAACCTGGCGCATCCGCCCGGTCTGGATCAGCGTGAGGCACTCGAAGGTCTCGTCGAAGGTGCCGAACCCTCCCGGGAACACGGCCACGGCGTTGGCCCGCATCAGGAAGTGCATCTTCCGGATCGCGAAATAATGGAAGTTGAAGCTGAACTCCGGCGTCACGTAGGCGTTTGGCGCCTGCTCGTGGGGCAGCACGATGTTGAGGCCCACCGAGCGGCCTCCGGCCTCTGCCGCGCCGCGGTTACCGGCCTCCATCACCCCCGGGCCGCCGCCGGTGACGATGATGTTCTCGTGGCCGCCCCCGGCAAGCGAACGCTCCGTGACAAGGCGCGCGAAGATGCGGGCCTGCTCGTAGTAGCGCGAGAGCGCGCCGAGCGTCTCGGTGCGGGCCTCTCCGGCGCGGGCGGGCTCGGGGATGCGCGCCCCTCCGAAGAGCACGACCGTCGAATTGATGCCGGCCTCGGCAAGCGCGAGCTCGGGCTTGAGCAGCTCCAGCTGAAGCCGGACCGGGCGCAGCTCGTCGCGCAGGAGGAAATCGTCGTCGGCGAAGGCAAGCCGGTAGGCGGCGGAGCGGGTCTGGGGCGTGTCGGGCACGCCCCGCGCCGCTTCGCGGTCTTCCTGGCTGTCGCGGAAGGGATGGGCGCGTTCGTCTCTCATCGTCGCTCCTTGCTGGCGGCCCCCACTGCCTATAGCCTCGCTCGGCACAGCGCCAGCGGGTACGGGAGCACGGCATGGACTGGACCGCCGAGATCGCAGCGGCCGCGGCGCGCATCGGCGCCCATGTGCAGCGGACCCCGGTGATGACGTCGCGCGGCTTCGGGCTCGACCACCCGGTGGACTTCAAGCTCGAACACATGCAGCACGCGGGCAGCTTCAAGGCGCGCGGCGCGTTCAACACGCTCCTGTCGCGGGAGGTGCCCGAAAGCGGCTGCATCGCCGTGTCGGGGGGCAATCACGGCGCGGCGGTGGCCTATGCCGGGGCGCGGCTCGGCCACCGGGTGGAGGTCTTCGTGCCCGATATCGCGAGCCCCGAGAAGATCGCGCTCATCGAGCGGCTCGGCGGCACGGTGCGGCGCGTCGCCGGCGATATCGACACCGTCTTCGCCGTTGCCGCCGCCCGCGCCGCCGAGACGGGCGCGCTCGAGGTGCATCCCTACGACGCGGTGCCGACGCTCGCCGGGCAGGGCACGGCGATGATGGAATGGGAAGAGCAGGGCCTGGAAGCCGACACCGTGCTGATCGCGGTGGGCGGCGGCGGGCTGATCGGCGGCGCGCTGGGCTGGCTGGGCGACCGGCGCCGCGTGGTGGCGGTGGAGCCCGAGGGCTGCGCCACCCTGGCGCGTGCGCTCGAGACCGGGCCCGGCACGACCATCGCCCCCGGCGGGGTGGCCGCGAGCGCGCTGGGCGCCCGCAGCATCGGCGGGCTCGGCTACGAGCTGGTGCGCCGCCACGGGGCGCGCCCGGTGCTGGTGGAAGACGCCGCGATCAGCGCCGCCCAGCGCGCGCTCTGGCAGGAACGGCGCATCCTGGTGGAGCCCGGCGGCGCGACCGCCCTGGCCGCGCTCACCTCAGGCGCCTACCGGCCGGCGAAGCGCGAGCGCGTGGCGGTGCTGCTGTGCGGCGGCAACGTCTCTCCCGACCCGTTCGCCTGATGCCGATTGCAGCCCCGCCCCGGCGCGGCTAGAGCATGTCGCGCGATGGCGAGCCGGGACTCGCGGGCCTCGCGAGCCGCCGTCGGGCGACGCCGGCGATCCGGAGCGAGCCCCGCAACGGCCGCTGCACGCGCCTCCGCCGGAGCCCGGGCGAGGCCCAACACACGGGAGAGACACCATGTCGAACGACGCCCTCGAAGCCGCAATCGAAGCCGCGTGGGACGCGCGCGACAGCATCACCCCCGCCACCGGCGGCGCCACGCGGGAGGCCATCGAGGCCACCCTCGACGCCCTCGATGCCGGCACCCTGCGCGTGGCCGAACGCGGCGCGGACGGCACCTGGACGGTGAACCAGTGGGCCAAGAAGGCGGTGCTTCTGGGCTTTCGCCTGAAAGACATGGAGCGCCAGCCCGGCAGCCCCCAGGGCGGCGCCTGGTGGGACAAGGTGGACAGCAAGTGGAAGGACTGGGGCGACACCGAGTGGCGCGCGGCAGGCTTCCGCGCGGTGCCCAACTGCGTGGTGCGCCGCTCGGCCTACATCGCGCCGGGCGTGGTGCTGATGCCCTCCTTCGTGAACCTCGGCGCATTCGTGGACAGCGGCACGATGGTGGACACCTGGGCGACGGTGGGCTCCTGCGCCCAGATCGGCAAGAACGTGCATCTTTCCGGCGGCGTCGGCATCGGCGGGGTGCTGGAGCCGATGCAGGCGGGCCCCACCATCATCGAGGACAACTGCTTCATCGGCGCGCGCTCGGAGGTGGTGGAAGGCGTGATCGTGCGCGAGGGCTCGGTGCTTGGCATGGGCGTGTTCCTCGGCCAGTCCACCAAGATCGTGGACCGTGCAACGGGCGACGTGTTCTACGGCGAGGTGCCGCCCTACTCCGTGGTGGTGGCCGGCTCGATGCCCTCCTCGGGCGGCGTACACCTCTACTGTGCGGTGATCGTGAAACGGGTGGACGAGCGGACCCGCTCCAAGACCGGCATCAACGAGCTGCTGCGGGACTGACGGCACCCGGGCGCACCGGCAGGGTGCGGGGCGCAGGCCCGGGCGGCGCCTTGACCTGGGGCGAGGGAAGCGGGGGGGGGCTCCGCCCCCGTCCCGGCTGCCGCCGGGACTCCCCCCGGAGTATTTTCCCCAAGATGAAGGCGCGCGACGGGGCGCGGTGGCGGCCGAGGTGCGCGGGTGCGCGCCCGACCGCGACGGGACGCGTGCCGCGCCAAGGCGGGCGCGCGGGCGCCGCCCCGGGCGGGCGCCCGGCGGGCCGGGTTCAGTAGAGCACGACCGAGCGGATCGACTTGCCCTCGTGCATGAGATCGAACCCGGTGTTGATCTCCTCCAGCCCCATGGTGTGCGTGATCATGGGGTCGATCTCGATCTTTCCGTCCATGTACCAGTCCACGATGCGCGGCACGTCGGTGCGGCCACGGGCGCCGCCGAAGGCCGTGCCGCGCCAGACCCGGCCGGTGACGAGCTGGAACGGGCGGGTGGAGATCTCGGCCCCGGCGGGCGCGACGCCGATGATGATGCTCTCGCCCCAGCCCTTGTGGCAGGCTTCGAGCGCGGTGCGCATCACGCTCACGTTGCCGGTGGCATCGAAGGTGTAGTCGGCCCCGCCGCGGGTGAGATCGACGAGGTAGGGCACGAGATCGCCCTCCACCTCGGCGGGGTTCACGAAATGGGTCATCCCGAAGCGCTCGCCCATGGCCTTCTTGCCGGGGTTGAGATCGACGCCGACGATCTGGTCGGCCCCGATCAGCCGCAGGCCCTGGATGACGTTGAGCCCGATGCCGCCGAGGCCGAACACGATGGCGCGGCAGCCGGGCTCCGCCTTGGCGGTGTTGATCACCGCGCCCACCCCCGTGGTCACGCCGCAGCCGATGTAGCAGATCTTGTCGAAGGGCGCGTCCTC
>CAYXOX010000066.1:210-14874 GCA_964466745.1 uncultured Rhodobacterales bacterium | reverse complement strand
GCAGGGGGTGGACCCGGAACTCGTGATCCGCGAGGGCGAGCCGGTGCCGCAGATCCTCGCCCAGATCCGGGAAGACCCGGACATCGGGGTCCTGGTGCTCGGCGCCAGCACCGACACGAACGGGCCGGGGCCGCTCGTCACGGCGCTGTCGAAAAGCGCCGGCGACCTGCCGGTGCCCATGACCATCGTGCCCGGTGACCTTTCCAAGGAGCGGCTCGAGGCGATCACCTGAAGCGCCGCCGGCGGGGCGTGTACCCGATTAGAACGGTTCTAAACTGTTGACAGCGAGAATGCCCGACTGCATATGTCGGGTTAGCCGCGGAGGTGCTGCCCATGTTCATCCAGACCGAATCAACGCCGAATCCGGCGACCCTGAAGTTCTTGCCCGGCCAGACGGTGCTCGAGGCCGGCACGGCCGATTTCCCGGCACGGGAAGCCGCGGTGCGCTCGCCGCTGGCACGGCGCATCTTCGAGGTTCCGGGGGTTGCGGGCGTGTTTCTCGGCACGGATTTCGTGACCGTGACCAAGAACGCCGAAACCGAGTGGGACCACGTAAAGCCGGCGATCCTCGGCGCGATCATGGAGCACTACCAGTCCGGTGCCGCCGCCATCGAGGGCGAGCAGCCGGAAGGCTCCGGCCATGCCGATCACGAGGATGGCCCCGACGCCGCGATCGTCGGGCAGATCAAGGAACTGCTCGATACCCGGGTGCGTCCGGCGGTTGCCCAGGATGGGGGGGACATCACCTTCCACGGGTTCGACCGCGGGATCGTCTACCTGCACATGCAGGGCGCCTGCGCGGGATGCCCCTCCTCGACGCTGACCCTGAAAATGGGCATCGAGAACCTGCTGAGGCACTACATCCCCGAAGTGCTCGAGGTTCGGCCGGTCGCGGCCTGAGCGGCGCCGCGCACCCGGCACTGCCGCGATGATCTCCCTCGGCTTCGATACCGCCGGCGCCCGGTGCGCCGGCGCGCTCGTTTCTGGAGGCACTCTGCTGGCCGTACGCAGCGAGGCAATGGCTTCCGGCCAGGCCGAACGGTTGCTGCCGATGCTCGAAGAGCTTCTGGCCGAGGCCGGGCTCGGCTGGGGCGACCTCGCCATGCTCGGCGTGGGCATTGGCCCGGGGAACTTTACCGGCGTGCGAATCGCCGTCTCGGCAGCGCGCGGGCTTGCCCTCGGCCTCGATGTGCCGGCCGTGGGGGTGAGCGGGCTCGAAGCGCTCGCTTTCGGAACCGCCGGGCCGGTGCTCTCGAGCATCGATGCGCGGCGCGGCGGGCTTTACCTGCAGCGGTTCGGCCCCGGGGCGGAAGGCCCGGTCCTCGCTCCGGGCGGGGCGCCGCCGGAGGAGTGGCGCGCGCCCGGACTCTCGGTCGTCGGCGAACAGGCGGAGGCACTTGCCAGGCAACTCGGCGGCACGGCATGCGCCCCGGCCCACCCCATCGCCGAGGCGGTCGCACGGCTGGCCAGCGAGCGGATTTCGGCCGGCACCGGCCTGCCGCCGGCGCGCCCGGCGCCGCTCTACCTGCGCGCGGCCGATGCCGCGCCGCCGCGCGAGGCACCGCCGGCGCTGCTGCCATGAGCCCCGCCGCGCTGGCCGCGCTCCACGCAGCGGCCTTCACCTTTCCCCGGCCCTGGACGGCAGAGGAGTTCTCCCGCCTTCTCGAGCGTCCGACCACCTTCCTCGTGGGCGGCACCCACTGCTTCGCGCTTGGCCAGGCGGTGGCCGGCGAGGCCGAACTGCTTACCCTCGCGACCTCCCCGAGCGCCCGGCGCCGCGGGCTGGCCCGCGCGGCCCTCGCCGCCTTCGAGGAGGAGGCGCGCCGCAGGCATGCCGAAAGCGCATTTCTCGAGGTGGCCGAAACGAACGTGGCGGCCGGCGCGCTCTATGCCGGCGCCGGGTACCGCGAGGTCGGACGCCGGCGGGGCTACCTCGCCTCGCCCGGAGGCGCGCGTCAAGACGCGCTGGTGCTCGCCAAGTCGCTGCGCTCCCGAGAAACGAGCCGTCGCGCATCCGCAGAAAGCTATTGACGCTCTTGCTGCCCTGCGGCCTAAACTGACAGGGATCGCACGATCTTCAACGCCCAGGGGGACACGGGACGCGCGTCTTTCCGAACGGGAGAGGCGCGCACCGCTTCAACCCCCGTTGGCCTGCAACCGGGAGACTTCAATGACACTGATGAAATCGCTGTTCGGCGCCGCCGCGGGGCTCGCCCTCGCCGGGGCGGCTTCTGCCGAGCCGGCCCTGATCTACGACCTCGGCGGGAAATTCGACAAGTCGTTCAACGAGGCCGCCTTCAACGGCGCCACCCGCTGGGCCGAGGATACCGGCGGCAGCTTCCGCGACATCGAGCTGCAGTCGGAGGCCCAGCGCGAGCAGGCGCTTCGCCGGTTTGCCGAGAGCGGGGCCAACCCGATCGTGACCACCGGTTTCTCCATGGCGACGCCGATTTCCTCGGTCGCCCCCGATTATCCCGACACGAAATTCGTGACCATCGACGGCTTTGTCGACCCCGCGGAGCATCCCAACGTTCTTTCGGTCCTGTTCCAGGAACACGAGGGCTCCTACCTCGTGGGCATGCTGGCGGCGATGGCCTCTGAATCGGGCACGGTGAGCTTCGTCGGCGGCATGGACATCCCGCTGATCCGCAAGTTCGCCTGCGGCTACGCGCAAGGTGTGAAAGCCGTGAACCCCGATGCCACCATCATCGCCAACATGACCGGGACGACGCCCGCCGCATGGAACGATCCCGTGCGCGGTGCCGAGCTGACCATGGCCCAGATAAGCCAGGGCTCCGATGTCGTGTTCGCTGCTGCGGGCGGCACCGGCGTCGGCGTGCTGCAGGCCGCCGCCGATGCCGACATCCTTTCGATCGGCGTGGACAGCAACCAGAACTACCTGCACCCGGGCGAAGTGCTCACCTCGATGCTCAAGCGCGTCGATGTCGCCGTCTACAACGCCATGGAAGCGGGGGCCGACCTCGAGACAGGCGTGCAGGTGCTCGGCCTTGCCGAGGAGGGCGTGGGCTACGCGCTCGACGAGTTCAACGCCGAGCTGATCTCCGACGATATGCGCAGCGCGGTGGATGCCGCGCGCGAGCAGATCATCGCCGGCGAGATCTCGGTGCACGACTACTCCACCGACGACAGCTGCCCGGCGCTCAGCTTCTGATCGGCCTGCGTGTCGACGAGATGTGATGATCCGGGGCCGCGCCGCAGGCAGCGGCGCGGCCCCGTCAGCAGAAAGGGCCGCCTCGATGCGCTTCCGCCATGACAGCCCGCGTTGCGGCCACCGCCAGCGCCATGAGCATTTCTGCCAAGGTGAAGCGGGCCTGCGCAGCGTTCCCTTCGGGCTTCATCTTGGCTCAAATACTCACGGCACCACGCCCCGGCCAGGTGCAGGTTCCGGCCGGCGGACGGCACCATGAGCTCCCCCGGCCCGGCCCCGGCCATCGAACTCAGGGGCATTTCCAAGGCCTTCGGCCCGGTGCAGGCCAACAAGGATATCTCGATCCGCGTGATGCCGGGCACGATCCATGGCATCATCGGCGAGAACGGGGCCGGCAAGTCCACCCTGATGAGCATCCTCTACGGCTTCTACAAGGCGGATGCCGGCGAGATCTTCATCAACGGCACGCCCGTGGAGATCCCCGACAGCCAGGCCGCCATCGCGGCCGGGATCGGAATGGTCTTCCAGCACTTCAAGCTCGTCGAGAACTTCACCGTCCTTGAGAACGTCGTGCTCGGCGCCGAGGACAGCGGCCTGCTTATGCCTTCGCTGACGCGGGCGCGCCGCGAGCTGACGCGACTGGCGGAGGAATACGAGCTCAGCGTCGATCCCGATGCGCTCATCGAGAACATCGGCGTCGGCATGCAGCAGCGCGTGGAGATTCTCAAAGCGCTCTACCGGCAGGCCGACATCCTGATCCTAGACGAGCCCACCGGCGTGCTCACGCCTTCGGAGGCGGACCACCTGTTCCGCATCCTCGCCAACCTGCGCAACGAGGGAAAGACGATCATCCTGATCACGCACAAGCTGCGCGAGATCATGGAAATCACCGATACGGTCAGCGTGATGCGCCGCGGCGAGATGACCGCGACGGTCAAGACCGCGGAGACCAGCCCCGAGCAGCTTGCCGAGCTGATGGTCGGCCGTAAGGTGCTCTTGCGCGTGGACAAGAAGCCCGCCGCCCCGGGCGCGCCGGTTCTCGAGGTCGAGAACCTTGCGGTGACCGACGAGCACGGCGTCGAGCGGCTGCGCGGCATCTCGTTCGAAGTGCGTGCGGGCGAGATCCTCGGTATCGCGGGGGTCGCTGGCAACGGCCAGTCCGAGCTTCTGCACGTTCTGGGCGGCTACATGCCCGGGCGCGGCGCGATCCGGGTGAACGGCACCGAGATCGACCTTTCGGGAGCTCGTTCGGACGGGCAGACCCGGCGGGCCCGCGGGATCGGGCACGTCCCCGAGGATCGCCAGCGCGAAGGCCTGATCATGGATTACCACGCCTGGGAGAACATGATCTTCGGCTACCATCATGACCCGGCCTACCAGCGCTCCCGCCTGTTGATGGATAACGCCGCGATCAAGGCCGCGGCGGCCGACAAGATGAAGCGGTTCGACGTGCGCCCGCCCGATGCGATGCTCACCGCGAAGAGCTTTTCGGGGGGCAACCAGCAGAAGATCGTCCTTGCCCGAGAGATCGATCGCAAGCCCGACATCCTCCTTGTCGGGCAGCCCACGCGCGGTGTCGACATCGGCGCCATCGAGTTCATCCATCAGCAGATCGTCGCGCTGCGCGACGAGGGCAAGGCGATTCTCCTCGTTTCGGTGGAGCTCGACGAGATCCTTTCGCTGAGCGACCGGATCGCCGTGATGTTCGACGGGCGCATCATGGGCGAGCGCCGTCCCGACGAAACCGACGCCCGCGAGCTCGGCCTGATGATGGCCGGGGTCGCCGGGGCCCGCGCGGGGGAGGCGGCCTGATGGAGGTGCTGCCGCGCTGGGTCGATATCGTTCTGATACCGCTGATAAGCCTGTTTCTGGCGGCTGTGATTTCCGCGATCGTGATCCTGGCCATCGGCGAGGACCCGATGGAGGCCGTCCAGCTGATGGTGGAAGGGGCGCTCGGTTCGAGCTACGGCTGGGGCTACACGCTCTACTACGCCACGAATTTCATCTTCACCGGGCTCGCGGTGGCGGTGGCCTTTCACGCTCGGATGTTCAACATCGGCGGCGAGGGCCAGGCGCTCCTCGGGGGGCTCGGCGTCGCGCTGGCGGTGCTGTTGATCCCCTGGCCGCACTGGACGCTGGCGCTTGTCGGCGCGACCGCGGGGGCGGCGATTTTCGGCGCGGCATGGGCCGCCATTCCCGCCTACCTGCAGGCGACCCGCGGCAGCCACATCGTGATCACCACGATCATGTTCAACTTCATCGGCGCCGCTGTGCTGAACTACGTTCTGGTCAACCAGCTGCGCCCGACGGGCCAGATGGAGCCGGCCTCGGGCCTGTTTCCCGAGCCCACCCATCTGCCCACGCTGCACGATCTGCTTGCCCCGATCGGGATCGAGTTCTCCCGGGCGTCGCCGGCCAACGTGACGCTGCTGGTGGCGATCCTCGCCTGCGTCCTCGTCTGGCTGCTGATCTGGCGGACCCGGCTCGGCTACGAGATCCGCGCCTTCGGCCATTCCGAACCCGCCGCCCGCTATGCCGGTATCCGCCCGGTGCGCATCATCATGGTCGCCATGCTGATCTCGGGCGGTCTTGCGGGGCTGATGGCGATCAACTCCACCATGGGCGAGGCCGAGCGGCTCGTGCTGAACGCCGCCGAGGGCGCCGGCTTCATCGGGATCGCCGTTGCGCTCATGGGGCGCGGGCACCCCTTTGGCGTTTTCCTTGCGGCGCTGCTCTTCGGGTTTCTTTACCAGGGGGGCGCCGAGCTGGCGCTCTGGACCAACATCCCCCGTGAGCTGATCACCGTGATCCAGGCGCTCGTGATCCTGTTCACCGGCGCGCTCGACAACATGGTGCGGATGCCGATGGAGAAGCTCGCGCTCGCCATGCGGCGCAGACGCAAGGCGGCCGAGCAGCGTAGACGCCCCGAACCAGAGGCAGCGGAGTAGCCCCATGGATTTCATGACGCTGCTGCAGGTGCTCGACTCCACCGTCCGGCTCGCCACGCCGCTTCTGCTGGCATGCCTTGCCGGGCTCTTCTCCGAGCGCGCGGGAATCTTCGACATCGGCCTTGAAGGCAAGATGCTGGCGGCGGCCTTCTTCTCGGCAGCCTTCGCCTTCGTGACCGGATCGGTCTGGCTGGGCCTGCTCGCGGGGATCGTCGCCTCGATGACCCTTTCGGGCATCCACGGGCTTGCCTCGATCACCTTCCGAGGGAACCAGCTGATCTCCGGCGTGGCGATCAATTTCCTGGCTTCCGGGCTCACGGTGCTGATCGCTCAGGCCTGGTTCAGCCAGGGGGGGCGAACCCCCTCTCTGGTGGGCGAGGCGCGCTTCTCTCCGATCGAGCTTCCCTTCGCTGAGGCGTTCCTGCCGGTGCCGATCGCGGGCCCCGTCTACCACGACCTGTTGTCGGGCCACACGGTGATCGTCTACCTCGCCATGGCGGCGGTGCCGGCGGCTTGGTGGATCCTCTTTCGCACCCGCTTCGGGCTGCGCCTGCGCGCCGTCGGCGAGAATCCCGCCGCGGTGGACACCGCCGGCGTCAGCGTGATCGGGCTGCGCTTCGCCGCGGTAGCGATCTGCGGCGTGCTCTGCGGGATCGCGGGGGCCTACCTCGCCACGGCGCTGCAGGCCGGCTTCGTGAAGGAGATGACGGCGGGGCGCGGCTACATCGCGCTGGCCGCACTCATCTTCGCGAAGTGGCGGCCCTGGTACGCGCTTTATGCCTGCCTTCTCTTCGGGTTCCTCCAGGCGGTCGCGCTGCGCTACCAGAACATCGACCTCGGCGGCTTCATCATCCCGGTGCAGTTCATGGACGCGCTGCCCTACATCCTGACGGTGGTGATCCTGGCCGGGTTCGTCGGCAAGGCGATCCCGCCGCGCGCCGGTGGCGAGCCCTATGTCAAGGAGCGCTGAGACCGGGGGGCAGGCCGAGGCCGTTGCGGCGCTCGTTCGGGAAAGGGCCGGGGCTGCCCCTGTTTCCCTCGGGCTGATCCTCGGCTCGGGGCTCGGGCACCTCGCGGGCGCGGTGGAGGGCCCGGCGATACCGTACGATGCGCTGCCGGGGTTCCCGCGCGCGGGCGTTTCGGGGCACCAGCCGAACCTCGTGGTCGGCGCTCTCGAAGGGCGCAGGATCGCGGTGTTCGGGGGGCGCGAACACTATTACGAGCATGGCCGTGCCGACGCGATGCGGCTGCCGCTGGAGGTGCTGCGAGCCCTCGGCGCGGCCGAGCTGATCGTGACGAATGCCGCGGGCTCGTTCCGCCCGGATATCCCGCCGGGCGAGCTGATGCTGCTGAGCGATCACATCAACTTCTCGGGGCTCAACCCGCTGATCGGCGAGCCCACCGAGGCGCGTTTCGTGCCCATGACAGAGGCCTACGATCCCGGGCTGCGCGCGGCTTTGAAATCGGCCGCCGCTGCGGAGGGCATTGCGCTCGCCGAAGGCGTGTACGCCTGGTATTCCGGCCCTTCGTTCGAGACGCCCGCCGAGATCCGTGCCATCCGCACGCTCGGCGCCGACGCGGTGGGCATGTCGACCGTGCCGGAGGTGATTCTCGCGCGGTTCCTCGGCCTGCGCGTTGCTGCGATCTCGACGATCACCAACATGGCCGCCGGGCTCTCCAACGAGAGCATCAGCCACGAACACACCAAGGCCATGGCCCCGAAGGGCGCCGCGAAGCTCGAACGCATCCTTCGCACCATGTTCCGCGCGACCTCGGCGTGACAATTCGGATCACATTCGCCTGTTGAACGCCGCACCGCTTGGCGTTGGGCGCGCGGTGCGCTACGCGCATGCCCATGCAGATCTACCTCCCCATCGCCGAGGTCTCGGTCAATGCCTTCCTGCTACTCGGGCTCGGCGGGATGGTGGGGGTGCTGTCGGGCATGTTCGGAGTGGGCGGCGGCTTCCTGATGACGCCTCTGCTCTTCTTCATCGGCATCCCTCCGGCGGTGGCGGTGGCCACGGAGGCCAACCAGATCGTGGCGTCGTCCTTCTCGGGTGTGCTGGCGCACCTGCGGCGCAAGACGGTGGACCTGCGCATGGGCACCGTTCTGCTCGTGGGTGGTCTCATAGGGGCCGCGCTCGGGGTCCTGATCTTCAACGCACTCAAGGCCATGGGTCAGGTCGATCTGCTGGTGCGGCTCTGCTACGTCGTTTTCCTTGGCGTGATCGGCGCGCTGATGTTCGTGGAAAGCCTCCGTGCGATCCGCAAGACGCGGAGCGGGGCGCCGCCCGTACGCAAGCGGCACAACTGGGTGCACGCGCTGCCGCTGAAGATGAAGTTCCGCACCTCTGGTCTCTATATCTCGGTGATTCCGCCGGCGCTCGTGGGGCTCGCCGTCGGCGTGCTTTCGGCGATCATGGGGGTGGGTGGCGGCTTCATCATGGTGCCGGCGATGATCTACCTTCTCGGAATGCCGACGAAGGTCGTGGTGGGCACCTCGCTCTTCCAGATCATCTTCGTGACCGGCTTCACCACCCTGCTGCACGCCACCACCAACTTCACGGTCGATATCGTCCTGGCGGTGCTGCTTCTAGTGGGCGGCGTCGTGGGGGCCCAGGTGGGAGCGCGGCTTGGCACCCGGCTCAAGGCGGAGCAGCTTCGGATCCTGCTGGCGATCATGGTGCTCCTCGTGTGCGGAAAGCTCGCCTTTGACCTCCTGGTGCAGCCATCCGAGCTCTACAGCCTCGGGCGGGAGGCGCACGGATGATCCGCGCCGCCATCCTCGCCGCTGCGATGTGCTTCGGCGCCGCTGCCCTCTGGGCCGAGGAGGTGGTGCTAGGCCTCAGCCAGGACGAGGTCGCCATCACGGCCACTTTCGAGGGTTCGGAGATCCTGATCTTCGGCGCGGTCAAGCGCGACCGCCCGGTGCCGCCCTGGGCGGACCCCTTGCAGGTTGCGATCACGGTGGCCGGGCCGTCCGAGCCGGTGACGGTGCGGCGCAAGGAGCGGCGCTTCGGGATCTGGGTCAACGCGGCATCGATCGATGTGAACAGCGCGCCGAGTTTCTATGCGGTGGCCACGTCGGCGGCTTTCCAGGATACGGTTTCGGCCGTGGAAGACCTCCGCCACGGGATCTCGATCCCCTCGGCAATCCAGACTGTCGGCGCGACGGCCACCGCGGCTGATGTGGATGCCTTCACCGCCGCGCTGATCCGCATCCGCGACCGCGAAGGGCTCTACCAGCTGCGCGAAGGCAGCGTCTCGCTCGACAGGGAAACGCTCTTCCGCACCTCCATCGCCATGCCGGCCAACCTGACAGAGGGCCCCTACACGACCCGGATCTTCCTCACCCGGGGTGGCGATGTCATCTCGAGTTATGAAACGGTGATCCCGGTACGCAAGGTTGGCCTCGAGCGTTGGCTCTATACGCTCTCGCGCTCGCAGCCCTTGCTTTACGGGCTGATGTCGCTGGCCATCGCGATCTTCGCCGGCTGGAGCGCTGCCGCCGCGTTCCGCCTGCTGCGCAGCTGAAGGGCAGGGGCCGCGCCCACCGACAGGGGCGGTCGCGGTCACCCCCGGCCGACGAAGGGCATCTTCGTGGCCATGATCGTCATGAACTGGATATTGGCCGAAAGGGGCAGCGCCGCCATCCGGAACACGGCGTCGGCACAATGCTCCACGTCCATCACCGGCATGTCGCTGCCCTCGCGGGCCGCGGCCTCGTTTACCATTGGCGTGCCGGCATTACCGATGTCTATCTGCCCGCAGGCGATGTCATAGGGCCTTCCGTCCATCGAGAGGCTGCGTGTGAGGCCGGTTATCGCGTGTTTGGACGTGGTGTAGGCGGCGGTGCCCGGGCCCCGGGGGGCGTGGGCCGAAAGCGATCCGTTGAGAATGATCCGCCCGCCCTGCGGATCCTGCCGGCGCATCTGGCCGAAGGCGGCCCGTGCGGCCAGGAACACTCCGGTCACGTTCACGTCGATCAGGGCGCGCCACGCGGCCGGGTCGATCTCGTCGATGGGGCCGGTGGGCCCGAAGGCGCCCGCATTCGCGAAGACGGCGTCGAGGCGTCCGGCCGAGGCGTCGGCGAGTTCTGCCACCGCCGCTTCAAGATCCTCCGCGCGGGTCGTGTCACCGGGAAGCACGAGCGCGCCGGAATGACCGGCGGCAACCTCGCGCAGTTCGGCCTCGCGGCGCGCCATCAGGCCCACGCGCCAGCCTGCCTCGAGAAACCGTCGCCCGGTTGCCGCGCCGATACCACTGCTGGCGCCGGTGATCAGGATGCTCTTCATGGTGTCTCCTCCCCGGTCAGCGCAAGCGCGGCGGGCGGTGCTGCGAGATCGTCGGTTGATAGCGGCGCGGTGGGCCGCGCGAGCGAGGGCCGCACGACCCAGTGCAGCCTGTCCTGCGCGCGGGTGATCGCCACGTAGGCGAGCCGTTTCCAGAGAGGCACTCCGGCCTCGCTGCGCCCAGCGCGGGCGGCGGCGAAGAGATCGGGCGCAAAGACCTGCACCGCGGGCCATTGCGAGCCCTGTGCCTTGTGTATGGTGACGGCGGCGCCATGCAGGAAGCTCGCGCCCATCTTGGCGGCATAGGGGATGAAGGGCTCTTCCTCTCCCGGATGCTCGATCCGGACGATCGATGCCGCCGAAACCTGCGGCTCCGGCGCGCCGATCACGTGGAGGCGGGAAAAGCCCGGGCGCTTGCCGGGCCCGAGGTAGACGACCTGGGCGCCCTTCACGAGCCCGCGGGCCTCGAGATCGATCCTGCGCTTCCTGTGCTTGAGCGGCAACTCGAGCCCGTCGCACACCAGCGGCTCTCCCGGCAGCAGCGCATCTGGCGGGGCGCCATGGGCGGCACGGAACGCCGCGATCAGGCGGATACGGGTGGTGTTCCGCCAGACGAGGACGGGTGAACGGGCCATCAGATCGGCCTCGACGCGCCGGGCCAGGATCACGCGGCCGTCGGAGCGGGCGGCTTCCGCGACGCGCTCCTCGAACGACTCGAACTCGAGCCCCGGGTCACCCAGGGCATGGGCGAGATCGAGGATCGGGCTGTCGCCTTCCTGGCGGTGGATGCGCGTGAGGGTGAAGCGGCGTTTCTCGGGCAGCTTGTCGAAGATCATGCCGCCGGGTGCGTTCACGGGCGCGAGCTGCGCCGGGTCGCCGAACAGGATCAGCGTGGGAAAGATCTCGCGAAGATCGTCGTATTGGCGTTCGTCGAGCATGGAGGCTTCGTCCACCAGGCCGATGTCGAGGGGGTTCTCGCGGCGTTTCCAGCCGGTGATGAAATCCGATCCGCGCAGCCCGGCTGCCGCCAGCGCGCCGGGAATGGAGCCATGGGTTTCGAAGAAGGCGCGGGCACGGTCGAGCGCTTCGGGTGCAAGGGCCTCCACCGTGGGGCGCTCGCCCTGGCCGGCGAGCCATTCGGCTATGCGCTCGTACTCCGGATCGTAGACGGGCGTGTAGAGGATGCGGTGAATCGTTGTTGCGGGCACCCCCCTTTGTCGCAGCACGCTTGCCGCCTTGTTGGTGGGAGCAAGGATGGCCAGCGTGCGCCTGTCTTTCCGGCGGCGGCCCTCGAAGTCCGGGCTCACGAGATCGACGCCGGCACCCCGGAGGGCCTCGGTAAGGCGGGCGAGCAGCAGGGTCTTGCCCGATCCGGCCTTGCCGAGCACGGCGGCAACGCTTTCGTGCTCCGCCAGAGCGGGCAGGACGGTTGCCGTTTCGAGGTCCACACCCTGGCGGGCCAGCAGCCCGGCCAGGGCGGTCCATGTCTCGGACTGGTCTAAGGAAAGGGTCAGCTCGGCGTTCATGGCGCGAGCATAGGCCCCGCCCGCGGCGCCGGCCAGTGCGCGACGGCGCGCCTCCTCAGGCTGCGGCGGAAACCTCCGCCGTGCCGGGCAGTGCACAGGCCGAGCGCCGGAACCAGTGCCGGACAAGCTCGGGCGACAGGCCCGCCCGCAAGGCCACCCGGGCGCGGGAGGCCGGCGTGAGCGCCCATAGGCCCACGGCCAGCCGCTCCCGCCCGCTCCCCGATGCGCCGAGCACCTCGGGCTCAGCGCCGATCCGGCGGTATACCCGTTCCATCCGGCCGTCGAACACGCCGAGGAAGCGCGTCAGCCCGAAGCCGGCAAGGATCTCGCCGCCGCCCAGCATCAGCGCGGCGGCAACCCGGGGCCGGGCTTCGGGAGCAAGGCAGAAGCGCGTGCACTCCCAGATCCCGGGATCTCGCGGCGCGGCGCCTTCGAGCAGATGCGCGAAATGCTCGGCAACCATCGTGCGGCCGGTGGTCGGAAGAAAGCGCATCGAGCCGCCGTGCCGGCCGCAGGGCGCCTCCCACAAGAGGTAAAGCGGGTTCAGGGCATCGTACTGGTCGCGCTCGAACCCCTCGGGCCCGATCTGCACGTCCCAGCCCAGCCTTTCGCCGAACTGGGCCGCACGATCGCGGAACATGGTTTCTGCAAGGCGCGGGTGCCCGGCAAGTTCTTCGGCGGTCAGGTAGCGCAGCATCCTTGGTCCCTCCTTTCGCGTGTCGCGGAGGGATGCGCCGGGGCGGGTTCATGTCGGGCTGCCTGCGCGCCCGGCGCCGCAGGGTTTCGTTAACCTGCGCGCAGGGCGCTCGGGCCGTCCGGCTCCGGCAGCGCCATCGCGCGCCGAGGGGACCTCTGAGAGCAACTGCATCAGGAGGCGGGTCCATCGGCCCCGGGTTTCGCCTCGCTCTCTGCTCGTCCGACCCGGAAGCGACCTTCACCGAAAGGAAGCTCCTCCGCGCGCCGCACCGGAGGCAGCGCCGACAGGCGACTAGACGACGATGAGCCCCCGGCTGAGCGCACGGGCGACCGCGTGGGTCGTGTTCGACGCGCCCAGCTTGTCGCGGGCGCTTTCGATATAGGCACGCAGCGTGTGCTCGGAGATGGCCAGTGTCTGCGCCACCTGTGCCCGGCTATAGCCGATGGCGAGGAGGGTCATGGCGTCGATTTCCCGCGGGGAGAGGGCGCGGGGAAACTCCGGAACCCGGTGGCTCGCGATACTCAACGCCTTGTCGTTGAAATAATGTGCGACGAGGATGAGCATCCGGCGGTGCTCGGCGACGAAGCTCTGCCACGCCTCGGAGCTGCAGGAATGACTCGCGGTGAAAAGGGCGAACTGTCCGTTGGGCCCGCGGATCGGAACGGACAACCCCTGGTTGCCGACGCCGTGGGATATGGCATCGCGCAGGAAGGCGCGTGCCGCCTTGCCGCTCCAGTCCAGCGCGCTCCAGTCGACCGGATGGAAACACCGGTAGCAGCCGGCCACCACCGGATCGACCCGCAGATATTCCCTCTCGATGTATCGGCGCACCCAGGCCTCCGCATAGGTGCCGCAGCCGTATTGGCCCGAGTCCGGCGAAACCCAGTGATATACGAGGTGGTCTATGGCGAAGGCATCGCGCAGCCGCACGATAGCCGACTGAAGATCGTCAAGCGTGCCGGCCTGCTCCAGAATCGCGAGAAATGCGTCGAGCCGTTGCGCCATCGCCTGTGGCCGGATGGGCCGGCCTCCTCCCCGTGGAGGACGCTATCTCGCTCGCCGCCAGCAACACCGTATCGTCGAGCTGCTGCGAGAGGGCCGGGAGCCCGTTCTTCCGGGCGTAGGCCTTCAGGTCCGCGAGGACGTCCAGTATCCAGTCATGTCCCATTCTCAATCTCTTAACGAGTGGTTAACGAAAGGTTAACTCAACCCTAGCATGTATCCGGGCAACACGACTACTGACCAATACATACCCCCCCGAAATGGGGGGGCAGCTGTAAAGGGACGTTTCCAACTGATTTCCAGTTGCGCAGGCATGCATTCGTTGTCTCCGATACGGAAACGAAAGAGCCTCATTCGCGCGCGTCGAGCGCATCCTCGAACGTGCGCAATCCGGTGCGCGGTGCCTGCACCAGCACCGCCATGTTGCCCGGCCGGTGCTCGTTTCGGCGCATCTTCATGTGCGCAGACGGGATCTCCTGCCACGGAAAGACCTCCGACATGCACGGATCGAGCCGGCGGTCGAGCATCAGCCGGTTCGCGGATGCCGCCTGCTTGAGATGGGCAAAATGGCTGCCCTGCAGGCGCTTCTGATGGCTCCACATGTGGCGCACGTCGAAGGTGCAGTTGAAGCCGGTCGTTCCGGCGCAGATCACCACCATGCCTCCGCGCTTGCACACGAAGGTGGACACGGGAAAGGTTGCCTCCCCGGGGTGCTCGAACACCATGTCGACGTTCACGCCCTTGCCGGTGATTTCCCAGATCGCCTTGCCGAACTTGCGGACCTCGGCGAACCATTCCTTGTACTCGGGCGAATTGACGATCGGCATCTGCCCCCAGCACTTGAAATCCCGCCGGTTGATCACGCCCTTCGCCCCGAGCCCCATGACGAACTCGCGCTTGTCTTCGTCAGAGATCACGCCGATCGCGTTGGCGCCGGCGGTGTTGATGAGCTGGATGGCGTAGGAGCCGAGCCCGCCAGAGGCGCCCCAGACCAGAACATTCTGCCCGGGCTTCAGGTCATGGGGTTCGT
>CAYXOX010000066.1:0-200 GCA_964466745.1 uncultured Rhodobacterales bacterium | reverse complement strand
GGCGGTGGCGAGCGTCAGCGTGTAGCAGGCGGCCTCCTCCCATGTCAGGTGCTTCGGGCGCGGCATGAGCTGCTGGGCCTGTACGCGGGTGAACTGCGCGAAGGAGCCGTCGGCCGTTTCGTATCCCCAGATCCGCTGGGTCGGTGAGAACATCGGATCGCCGCCGTTGCATTCCTCGTCGTCGCCGTCGTCCTGGTTGC
>CAYXOX010000065.1:0-15029 GCA_964466745.1 uncultured Rhodobacterales bacterium | reverse complement strand
GGCGCGGGCGCTGAGGATGCCTCGGAGGCGGCCGCATCCGCGCTGCCGCCCTCCTCCACGATCGCCTCGAGCCCCTCCTCGAGCTTCGAGGAGGACTTGAACATCCTGTCCTTGAGCTTCTTGAAGAACGACATCTGGCCTCCTGCGTGCCCGTTTCACCTAATGCGCCGTGGCGCCCGGGGAAAGCCCCCGCCCGGCAGGGCGGCCGCCTGCGTTTCAGCTGCCGCCGAGCGCCCGCCAACCGATGTCGCGCCTCAAAACGCCGCCGGGCCAGTCTATCCCGTCCACCAGCGCGTAGGCCCGCTCGCGCGCCTCGGCGAGCGTCGCACCGCGCGCAGTCGGCCCGAGCACCCTTCCCCCGGCGGAGACGATCTGGCCGTCGCGCTCGGCGGTGCCCGCATGAAAGACGATCTCGCGGCTCGTCTCGGGCAGCGCGTCGAGCCCTCCGATCACCTCGCCGGAGGCGTATTCGCCCGGGTAGCCGCGGGCGGCCATCACCACGCAGATCGCGTGATCGTCGGCCCATTCCACCCGCTCTCCGGCCAGCCGGCCCTCGGCACAGGCCAGCATCAGGTCGAGCACCTGGCCGCCCAGCCGAAGCATGAGCGCCTGCGCCTCGGGGTCGCCAAGGCGGACGTTGTATTCCACCAGTCTCGGCGCGCCGTTCTCGATCATCAGGCCGGCGTAGAGGATGCCGCGGAACGGCGTGTCGCGGCGCGCCATCTCCGCCAGGGTCGGGCGCACGATCTCTTCCATGGCACGCCGCTCGATCTCGGGGGTCAGCACCGGCGCCGGCGAATAGGCACCCATGCCGCCCGTGTTCGGCCCGGTGTCGCCCTCGCCGATGCGCTTGTGGTCCTGGGCGGTGCCGATGGCCAGCGCCGTCTGGCCGTCGCAGAGCACGAAGAGCGAGGCCTCCTCACCCGTCATCTTCTCCTCGAGCACGGCCAAAGCGGGGCCGCCATCCGCGAAGATGGCTTCGATGGCAGCGCGCGCCTCTGCCTCCGTCTCCGCCACCGTCACCCCCTTGCCTGCGGCCAGCCCGTCGGCCTTGACCACGATCGGAGCTCCCTCCGCCTCGAGATGCGCAAGCGCCGCCGCCGCGCTGTCGAACGTCGCGGCGCGGGCGGTGGGCGCGTCGCAGGCCGCGCAGACCTCCTTGGCGAAGCTCTTGGAGGCTTCGAGGCGGGCCGCCGCCGCCGAGGGGCCGAGGACGGCGACGCCCGCGTCGCGCAGCCGATCGGCCACGCCGGCGGCCAGCGGCGCCTCGGGGCCGACGATCACGAAATCCACGTTCTCGGCCTCCACCAGCCCGACGACGGCCGAACCGTCGCACATGTCGATCCGCGCGCATTCCGCGATCCGGGCGATCCCGGCATTGCCCGGCGCCACGATGAGCCGGTCGCAGCGCGGGTTGCGCAGCACGGCCCAGGCGAGCGCGTGCTCGCGGCCGCCGCCTCCGAGGATCAGGATATTCAAGGGTCTCGCCGCTCCTGCCCGACTTTCGCTTTCGGTCCGGGATGTCTAGGCTGGTGCCGGGCGGCAGACAAGCGCCACGCCCCGATAGCGCCCCGCCGACGGGGGAACCGCCCGAACACCGGGAGCCCGGAGCCATGGATCTCATCGAAGACGAGCCCGACGCCACGGGGAACGCGCCGGAATTCAGCGTCAGCGAGCTGTCGGGCGCCGTCAAGCGCACCGTCGAGGGCGCCTTCGGGCGCGTGCGGGTCCGCGGCGAGATCGGCCGGGTCTCGCGCCCGCGCTCGGGCCATGTCTACCTCGACCTGAAGGACGAGCGCGCCGTGCTTTCGGCGGTGATCTGGCGCGGCGTGGCAAGCCGGCTGGCCACCGCGCCGGAAGAGGGGCTCGAAGTGGTGGCCACGGGCCGGCTCACCACCTTCCCGGGCCAATCCAAGTACCAGATGGTGATCGAGGAGATCGCCCCGGCCGGCGCCGGCGCGCTGATGGCCATGCTGGAAAAGCGCAAGGCGGCCCTCGCCGCCGAAGGCCTCTTCGCCGCCGAACGCAAGCGGCCGCTTCCCTACCTGCCCGAAGTCATCGGCGTGGTGACATCGCCCAGCGGCGCCGTGATCCGCGACATCCTGCACAGGCTGCGCGACCGCTTCCCGCGAAAGGTGTTGATCTGGCCCGTCGCCGTTCAGGGAGAGCGCTGCGCACCCGAAGTCGCCCGCGCGATCGCGGGTTTCAACGCCCTGCCCCCGGGTGGCGCACTGCCCCGGCCAGACCTGCTGATCGTCGCGCGGGGCGGCGGTTCGCTCGAAGATCTCTGGGGCTTCAACGAGGAGATCGTGGTGCGCGCGGCAGCGGCATCCGAGATCCCGCTGATCTCGGCCGTGGGCCACGAGACTGACACGACGCTGATAGATTTCGCCGCCGACCGGCGCGCGCCCACGCCCACGGCCGCCGCGGAGATGGCCGTGCCCGTGCGGCTCGATCTCATGGCCTGGGCCGACGGCCAGGAGGCGCGGCTCAGCCGGGCGCTCAGCCAGCAGATGTCGGCCCGCGGCCAGCGCCTGCGCGATCTCGCACGCGCCCTGCCCCGACCCCAGGCCCTGCTCGAGGGGCCGCGCCAGCGCCTCGACCACGCGGAAAGCCGCCTGCCCGCGGCCCTGCGGGCGCGGGTTCAGGCAGGCCGGCTGCGGCTGGGCAGTTCGGCCGGGGCGCTGCGGCCCCAGGCCCTTGCCGCGCGCACCCGCAGCGAGGCCCGCGCGCTCGCCAGCCTCGACTCCCGGCGCGGGCCGGCGCTGGGCAAGGCCGTGCGGGACGCACGCCGGGCCCTTGAGGCGACCGGCGCGCGGCTGCGCCCGGAGGCAGGGGCACGCGAACGCACCCGCCTCGCACATGGCCTGGCCGATCTGGCACGGCGCCTGCACGGCGCCGGCCACGCCGCACTCGAGGCGCGCCGCGCCCGGCTCGACGCGCTCGAACGGCTTCGCCGGACCATGGGGTACGAGGCGACGCTGGAGCGTGGCTACGCGGTGGTCCGCACCGAAGGCGGCGCACCGGTCACCACCCGCACCGCCGCCGCGCGCGCAGGCACGCTCGAGATCCAGTTCCGTGACGGGCGGCTGGCGGTCTCCGCCCGGGGCGGCAAGGATGGCTCCGAAGGCGCGGGCGGCGCGGGAAAGCCCGCGCGCGGCACCGGCGCGAAGCCCTCCGGGCGCGGCGGAACCGGCAACGACCCGGGCACCCAGGGCAGCCTGTTCTGACCCCGCGGCAGCCGCCTTAAGCGCGGCACGAATGCGCCCCGCCGGTGCCATCCAGCGCGACGGGCACCCTGCGCGTATCGAGGCTCGAATGCATGAAGACAGGGCAATGCCCCGGGCGCCTGCCGCAGGGCCGAAGGGGCATTCCGTACCCGCGTCGATCTCAACCCGGGCGGGCGCAGCGGAGAACCCAGACGTCGTAGCGCGGGTGATCGAGCGGGTTGAGCGCCGGTGAACTGGCCACCATCCAGCCGGAGAACACCGGCGGCGCGGCCTCGGTTTCGTCCTCGGCATCGGCATCGGTGATCACGAGATGGGCAAAGGCGTCGCCGGCGGGGTTGGCCGCCGGGAACCGGCACTCCGAGAGCGTGATCGCGAGGCGGCCCAGTCGCACGGTCTCGCCCGCTTCGAGGAGCACGTCCTCGACAGCGCCGCTTCGCCGGTCGAGGGTGCGCAGCAACGCCGCCGGTGCAACGGCCGCATCCTGAGCCGCCACCGGCGCGGGCTGCGCGGCAGCCGCCAGCGCCAGCGCCAGCCCTGCCCCGGCGTGCCGTGCGCGCCGCGGCCAGCGGCCCCGCTGGCTCGGGCGGTGGATCACTCGCCCTCGCCGGTGAAGGCGCGCAGCAGCAGCGTGATCAGGCTCACCGAGCCCTGTGTATCGGTGAAGGAGGCACCGGGCGGGAGCGTCATGAGAGAACCGCCGGGCTGCACCTCCACGAAATTCCCGCCGAGCAGGCCCTCCGAAGAAATGATGACGGCACTGTCCTCGGGGATCTCTACACCCGGATCGATGGCGAAGGTCGTCTGCGCGCGGAACGTCTCCGTATCGAGTTCGATACCGGTCACCGAGCCGATCTTGACGCCCGCGAGCCGGACGTCGGTTCCCACCGAAACCCCTTCCACGGAGCGGAAGCTCGCTTCCAGCGGGTAGGAACCGGCCGTGCCGCCCCCGCCGCCAGCCGCGCCGCTCAGGGTGATCCCGAATGCCGCCGCCACGACCAGCACGGCCACTCCGACGATCGCCTCAGTCCGGTTTTCCGCCATGTCGCCTTCCGCCCGCCAGGGGCTCCCGTCTCAGCCGTGGCGCGCGCATCGCGCCGATGCAGCCGGCCCCGGCGGCCGGCCGTCCGCCGGTGCTCCCGTCACTCGCCGGGAGTCCAGGCTTCGTAGTCGCTTCGCGGCGCCGGTTCCGCGCGCCGTATGGAGCCCGCAGGCGCATAAGCCGCATTGGTCCCGGTCAGGTTGGGCCGATGCGGTTTCTCCCAGCTCTTCCGAGGCAGCGGCGCCTTGGTGGGAGGCTCCTCCCAGGTCCGGTGCAGCCAGCCGTGCCATTCCGGGCCGACCCGGCTCGCCTCGGCCTCGCCGTTGAAGATCACCCAGCGCCGCCGGCCGTCCCGGGTCTCGTAGAAGCGGTTGCCGGCCTCGTCCTCACCCACGAAGACGCCGCGGCGCCAGGTGAAGAGCTGGGTGCCCAGGGTCTGGCTGTGCCACCAGGTCACGGCTCGGTTTGCAAAGCTCAACAGGCCCACGGGGGCACTCCTTCGAACGGAACGGGCGCAGCGTCTCGCGCGAGATATGGACCATCGCCGCCGCAAGGTCCAGCCGCGCGGCCGCGTCCTTTTTGCGGCAGCCACCCCGCTCGGATCCGCCCCGGACCGGCGCCCACGGCGCGTCTGCCGGTCACCCGGCCCCGCACGTCTCTGCGCACCGCGCGCCGCCCCCGAAACGCCCGGCAGGCCCGCCCGGCATGCGCGGCGTCACACCCGCGCAAACCCGGCCTAGCATGGCGGAACGTCCCCTCGGCGCCTCGGCGGCGCGAGGCCGGCAGGCTCGCGGCCGGGCTGGGAGGCCGACCATCGTCGATCCGGCATCCCGCGCGGCGCCTCGCCCCCCCTCCAGGGGGCGCTGCGGAAACATCTTCGGTCGTTTGCACCGGCGTGCGGGAAACGCAACGCAGCCGGACGCGCCCGAGGCGCGGATGCGGCGCGCCGGCTCCCCTCATCTTGGCCCAAATACTCATCGGCGCAGCGGCAAGCCGGGGCGAGCCGGCGGGGCGGCAGAAGCTCGGGCGGGGCGCGATACGGCGAGGCGGGGCGCTCCGCCTTGCCCCGGGCCACGGCGCGGGCTTTAGTGACGGGCGTGCGCATCCTCATCGTCTCCACCTTCCGCAACGAGGGCCCCTACCTTCTGGAGTGGCTTGCCCATTACCGCGCCGCCGGGGCCACCGACTTCCTACTTTTCTCCAACGATTGCTCCGACGGCACGGACGAAATGCTCGCACGGCTCGATGCCGAGGGCCTCGTGCATCACCTGCCCAACCCCCGCGAGGGCAATGCCTCGGTCCAGTGGCAGGCGCTCCGGCGGGCCTGGAAGCACCCGCTGCGCAAGGCGGCGGACTGGGCGCTCGTCTGCGATGCCGACGAGTTCGTCAACATCCATGTGCCGGGCCACCGCTTCGCAGATCTCCTCGCCGCGCTCCCGCCCGAGGCCGATGCGCTCGCCCTGCCCTGGCGCCTCTTCGGACACTCCGGGCAACTCGGCATCCTCGACGCGCCGGTCACGCAGAGTTTCACCCGCGCGATTTCCCCGGAAGCAGAATTTCCCGTGGCCGCCACGCTCTGCAAGACGCTCTTCCGCCCCTCCGGCCCGTTCACGGCCTTCGGCGTGCACCGCCCGCGCCAGCGCCCCGAGGGCAAGGGCCGCAGGCCGGTCTTCGCGGGGGGCGGCGGCGGCCTCCTGCCCGAACCCTTCCCGGGCCTGCCGAACCGGATCTCGCTGATGGGGCTCGGCGGCGGCCGGGCGCTGGCGGAGATGAACCACTACGCCGTGCGTTCCGCCGCGGCCTTCCTCCTGAAGCGCGCACGCGGGCTGCCGAACCGCGAACGGCAGGTGGATCTCGCCTACTGGGTGGAGCGCAACTTCAACACCGTCGAGGACCTCTCCATCGCCGCGATGACCCCCGGAACCGAGGCCGAACTGGCGCGGCTCAAGGCGCTTTCCGGCCTCGCCGAGCTGCATGCCGCGTCGCTTGAACACCACCGGGCGCAGTTCTCGGAGCTGGTGCGAACCCCGGAGGGCCAGGCGCTGTTTTCCCAGATCCTCGTCGCCGGGGGCAGCGCCGAGGTGCCGGCGCATTTGCAGCGCAAGCTCCTGCAATGGTATCACGAGGCCCAAAGAACATCGGGCCCGCGGGAAAAGGGCCGCTGACGGCGCAGCACCCGCGCTGCGGCCACCGCCCGCAGCCGCCGGCAGTGGCAGAACAGGACAGGCAGGCAATTGGGCGACGCTCGGCTCTCGGTGATCACCCTGGCGCACAGCCGGATCGGTCCGGCCGTCCTGCTGGGCGCGGTGGGGGGCGCGGCCCCGGCAGGCACCGCAGGTCCCGCTGTGCCGGGCGATCCCGGGGCCGGGGCCGGGGCCGGGACCGAGAACGCGCCCGTCGATGCCCGGCTCTATTTCGCGAGCGGCCTCGACGCGGAGCGCGTCGCCGCGGGCCCGGGCACACGGATCGTCGGGCTGCGCAGCATCGGCGGCGGGATCGTGGCCGAAATCGCCCACCGGCCGGATCCCGACGCCGCCTCGGAGCAGACCGAGGCAAAAGCGCCCGACGACGCCGCGCCGCGCCCCACCGGCTCGGAACGGACCGCGGCGCGCGGCACCGCGCGGGGCAGCCTCGCCATCAGCATCGGTGGCGTGGCCGCCGAGGTGCAGCCCGCGCCCCCCGAGGCCCATCTCTTCGCCGGGCAGAACGTGGCGCTGGCCCAGCGCAACGGCGAGAGCGCAGAGGTGGTCGCCGCCTGGCTTGCCTACCACGCCCGGTGGCACGGGCTCACCGCCTCGCTGGTGCTCGACAGGGCCGCGCCGGGCACCGACGCGGGCTTTCTCGAAGACCTCGCGCGCGCCATGGCACCGCTCGACGGGATCGCCCGGGTGGTGGTGGTGCGGGCGGACCATCCGCTTGGCAAGCCCGATCTTCCCGCCGAGGCGCACCCGTTCTGCGCACCGGACGCACCCGGCAAGGACCGCATGGAGCGCCCGCCGCCCGATCCCTGGGCCGCGCCCATCGGCGAGGTGCAGCTGGTGGAATACCTGCGGCACCGGTTCCTTTCGCAGGCTCGGGCAGTGGCGGCGCTCGACGTGTGCGACCTGCTCGAACCGCTGGCCGAAGGCGTACCGGACATCTTCACCCGCGCGGCCGAGGCGCCGGGCGGGCTCGTCGAGCTGGCCGGGCGCCTGGCCTACCCATGGCGCCTGCGGCCGGACACCCCGCCCCTCCACGGCGACCATATCTGCGTGAAGTTCGATGCCACCCGACTGCGGCGGCGATGGTGCGTCGCACCCGAGGTGGCCGGCGCCGAGACCGTCTGGCGCCAGATCCGGGTGGTCGGCGCCGAGGCCCGGCCTGCCGACCGCGCCCGGTTCTTTCGCTGCATGGCCCTGCGCCACCCGACCGACAGCGTTGCCCGCATCGCCCCGAAAACGGCGCTTGTGGAAGACCGGGGCCTCATCGCGCTCGCAACCGGCCCGCTCGGGCACAAGCCCGTGCGGATGCCCGCGATCGACATCCCCAGGCCCGACCCTTCGCGCACGGATACCGCCATCGTGACCTGCATGAAGAACGAGGGGCCTTTCATCCTGGACTGGCTGGCCTGGCACCGCGCCATCGGGGTGGAAACCGTGCTCGTCTACACCAATGACTGCACCGACGGGACAGACGGTTTCCTGCGACTCCTCGAGAAAAAGGGGCTCGTCCAGCACCGCGAAAACCCCTTCCGGGAGATGAACCTCAAGCCCCAGCACGCCGCGCTGCAGGCCGCCGAGACGGAGCCGGCGATACGCGACGCGGCCTGGGTCGTCTCGATGGATGTCGACGAGTACATCAACATCAAGGTGGGCGACGGCACCCTCGCCGCGCTCTACGCAGCGGCGGGCGACGCGAACCTCATCTCGATGACGTGGCGGCTCTTCGGCAATGCCGATGTGGACGCTTTCGAGGATCGCCCGGTGTTCGAGAGTTTCACCCGCTGCGCCCCCGAGATGACGCGCAAGCCCCACCAGGCGTGGGGGTTCAAGACGCTCTACCGCAACATCGGGCTGTTCAAGAAGCTCGGGGTGCACCGCCCGAAGGGCCTCAACCCGCAGCTCTGGAACGAGATCCGCTGGATCGGCGGCTCGGGCAAGCCCCTGCCGCGGGAGATGTTCCGCAACGCCTGGCGCTCCACCACGGAGACGGTCGGTTACGACATGGTCCAGCTCAACCACTACGCCGTGCGTTCGGCCGAGAGTTTCCTCGTGAAGCGCGACCGTGGACGGGTCAACCACGTGGACCGCGACCAGGGGCTCGCCTACTGGTTCCGGATGAACAACAACGCCGAGGAGGAAACGTCTATCCTTGCCCGCCGCGCAGCCTTCGAGGCGGAACGCCGGCGCCTTGCAGCAGACCCCGAGATCGCCGCCGCCCACGCGGCTTGCGTTGCCGCCCACCGCAAGCGCATCGCCGAGCTGATGGCCCGCGATGACTACGCGCGTTTCCACGCCACGCTCACCTCCGAGCGCATGATGCGGCTTTCACGGATGCATCACCATTTCGGGGCAAACGTTTTTCTTGCGGGCCCGAACGCGGTGCCGGACGACGTGGTTTTCGCCGAACATTCACGCGATTACTTCTTCACCGTGGAGCGACGCGCAACAATGCACTAGACTGCGCGGAAACGGCCCCGGAAGACGGGCCTGGTACGAGTGGCGCCGCATCGCCCGGGCAGGGGCGCGGCAGGATCGAGGGCAGCATCCGATGGCAGCACTTCCCCAGATCGCATCGCTTTGGATCGGCGGGCGGTTGTCGTGGCTGGAACAGCTCTGCCTGAAATCCTTTGCCGATGCCGGCCACGAGGTAACGCTGTTCAGCTACGCGCCGATCGAGAACCTTCCGGCGGGCGTGCGCGGGGGAGATGCCGGCGACATCTTTCCCGGCGAGCCCATGTACCGCCACCGGCGCACGGGCAGCCCCGCCATCCACGCCGACCTCTGGCGCCTCCACCTCTTGCGCCAGACCGACATGATCTGGGTGGATGCCGACATGTACTGCTGGCGCCCGTTCGATTTCCGCCGCCAGTCGGTTTTCGGCTGGGAGAAGGAGGGGCTGGTATGCAACGCCGTGCTCGGCCTGCCGCGTAACTCGCGCGCGCTCGCGGGGCTGCTCGAGTTCTTCGAGGACGAATACGCGATCGCGCCGTGGCTCAAGCCCTGGCAGCAGGCCGAGCTCGAGGCGGCGCGCGCGGCCGGCAATCCGCTGCACATGACCGAGCAGAGCTGGGGGTTCACCGGGCCCGCGGCGGTGACGTGGTTTCTGCAGAAGACGGGCGAGATCCGCTACGCAGAGCCCCAGAGCGCCTTCTACCCGGTGAGCTTCCGGAATCGCAACCACATGATCTTGAGCCGGTTTTCACCCGAGGAAGAGTTCGACGAGCACACCCGCGGCGTTCATTTCTGGGCCCGCCGCATGAAGCCGCGGCTCGAGGAGAAGGAAAACAACACGCCACGGCGCGGCAGCTTCATGGAAGGGCTGATCGAAAAACACGGGATAGATCCCGCCGCCGCGCCCATCCCGCGGAAACCCGCCCCGCCGGCCGCCGCGCCCCCGAGCCCGGAGCTGCGCGCGGAGCTTGCCCTCGAAGCGCTGCGCGGCGACGCCTCGATAGAGATGCTGGCCGCGCGGCACGGTGTCTCCCCGGGCTTCGTCAAGGAGTGCCGCAAGCGGCTGGTGGAGGGAGCCGCCGCCCTTTTCGCCGAGCCCGAAGCCCGCCCCGAAGAAGGCTCCGCCCGCGAGGCCGCGGAATGAGCAGGGAGCGCGGGCAGAGGTCGAGAGCGCCCGCCCGGATGAGGGCCCCGCGCACCATCGCCGCGCGCGCCTCCGGCCGGGGCCTTTCCGGCGGCCCCCCCGGCACGCCCGCGATCCTCGAGCGCCCCGTCCGCCGGGCCGGGCCGCCCCCCGCTCTTTCGAGGCCGGGCGGCTGCGATCGGGCGGGGGATGAACACCCCGCGGGTGCAGCATGCCGCGGGGCCGCATCAAGGAGACGGGCATGAACGAACACGCGCCTTTCGAGCCGGCCCGGCCCGGCAAGGCCGCCGGATCCGCCGACACCGTCGCGCCCGACGCACCGGAGAGCGGTTCGGCGGTTTCGGCGGAGCCGGAGCCCGTAACCCTCGAGGATTGGCGAGGCAACCTCGCGCGCCTCGGTGCCGAACAGGGCTTCTTCGAGGAGCTCGGCGCAGAGCACAGCGCGCTTTTCGTGGAACGCGGCGACACGCTGATCGTGACATTCGAGAACCTCGACCATGTCTTCGAGCACACGGCCGAGCGCATGCCGTGGGGCTACGGCTTCGTGGAGTCGCGCGGCTGGTCGATGCTCGGCATGATGGCCCATGAGTGGACATGGTACCGAGACGACGACGTGATCGCCTTCTTCGACCGCTTGCGCGAGCAAGGCTTCTTCGACCGGTTCAAGAAGGTGGTCTTCTACGGGGCGTCCATGGGCGGCTACGCGGCCGCGGCGTTTTCGGCGGCCGCCCCCGGGGCGACCGTCATCTGCATTTCGCCGCAGGCGACGCTCAGCCGCGACATCGCCCCATGGGAGACGCGCTACCGCAGCGCGTGGCGCCGGGATTTCTCGGGGCGCTACAACTACGCGCCGCGCTGCGTGGCAACGGCCGGCCCGGTTCACATCTTCCACGATCCGCGCCTTCCGCTTGATGCGATGCACGCCTCGCTGTTCCGAAGCCCGAACGTCACCCACTACCGGTGCCGCTTCATGGGGCACCGCATCGCCTCCCTGTGGCGGCAGCTCGGCGTGCTCAAGCCGGTGGTGGAGGGCTGCGTGAACGGCACGCTCACCGTGCCCGGCTTCTACGCGATGCTGCGGATGCGGCGAGAAAACCCGCGCTACCAACGCGAAATGCTCGAACGGCTCGAGAAGATCGGCCGCCCATGGTTGACCCGGACATACTGCAGCGCGGTGCTGGAACGCCGGAAGGCGCCGCGCTTCCGCCGCGCCCTGCGCGGTGCGAACATGGCGCTGGCCAAGGCTGCGGCCAGGTCCGACGCCTCCAAGCGCAAGCGCACGCCGAAAGAGGCCGGCTCATGAGCGGGGAAACCTACACCGTCGTCTCGACGATGAAGAACGAGGGGCCCTACATCCTCGAATGGGTCGCCCATTACAAGGCGCTCGGGTTCGATCACCTTCTGGTCTGCACCAACGATTGCACGGACACCACCGTGGAGATCCTGAAGCGGCTGGAAGAAATGGGCTTCGTCACCCATCATCCCACGGTCGTGCGCCGCGCGGGCATCCACCGCAGCGCCCTCCGCCAGGCCAGCCGAAGATACGACATCGTGCGCGAGGCGAAATGGGTCTTCGTCTGCGACGTGGACGAGTTTCTCAACATCCACGTGGGTGACGGCAGCGCCCGGGCGCTGGTGGAGGCGTCGAGCGCAGACCACCATGGAAGCGACGCCCCCCCCGACGTGATCTCCGTACCCTGGCGGATCTTCGGGCCGGACGGCGTGGAGGGCATCGAGGAACGCCCCGTCACGGCGCAGTTCGCACGGGCAGAGCTTCCGCATGACCCCGTGCAGCGGCCCGACACCGGCAAGTTCGTGAAATCGCTCTACACCAACCAGGACAAGTTCCAGCGGATGGGCCTGCATGCGCCGGTGCCCTTCAAGGAAGGCGGGCCGCCCGTCAGATGCGTCTTTCCCGGCGGCGCGCCCCGGGTGGTCGATGGCGCGCGCACCGAGGTACCGCCCAGTTTCGAGATCGCCCAGGTGAACCACTACGCGCTGCGCTCGCTCGACAGCTACCTCGTGAAGCGCGCGCGGGGCCGGGCCAACCACTCGCACCACGTGCTCGGGATCGAGTACTGGGAGAGGTTCGACCGCAACGATGTCGAGGATCGCTCCATCCGCCGCTACGAAGCGCGTGCCGGCGCCATCCGCGCCGAGCTCCATGGCGACCCCGTGCTCGCCGACCTGCACGCCCGGGCGCTGGACTGGCATCGCCGCAAGGCAGCCTCGATCCGGATGGACCCCGACAACGACGCCCTCGTGACGGCGCTCGCCGAGCGCTTGCACGCCGGGCAGGCACCCGAGCGGCAGAGCGCCTGAGGGCAGCCCCCCGCACGCTTGCCCGCCTGCCCAAGCTTCGTCGCGAAAGCCCCACCGCGCTTTCACTTTCTCGCCTCAAATCCCGGTTATCCCGCCGTTAACCGGAGGTGAGGGCAGGAAACCGGAGATGGAAGAAGAGACGCATATTCTCGATACCGAGCTCGCCGGGCTCGAGCCCGACGCCTGGCGCGCCGAGATGGAGCGCATCGGCGGCGAGGCGGGCAGCTTCACCGCGCTGGGCGAGCGCCACAGCGCCGTCTTCGTGGAGGAGGAACGGCGCGTCCTGCTCGTGACCTTCGAGCGCGCCGATGCGGTCCGCGCCTCCGAAAGCGGCGCCCCTCTGGGCTTCGACATGGTGCGCGCCTCGGGCTGGTCGCACCTGTGCATTCTCGCCGAGGGCTTCACCTGGTTCCGCGATCCGGCCGTCTTCGCCCATTTCGACAAGCTCACCGACGGCGGCTTCTTCGACAGGTACGACGAGGTGATCTTCTACGGGTCCGAGATGTGCGGCTACGCCGCCTGCGCCTTTTCCGTCGCAGCGCCGGGCGCGACTGTCATCGCCGTCTCGCCCCAGGCCACGCTCGACCCGCGGGTCACCGAGTGGGACGACCGCTTCGTGTCCATGCGGCGGGTCAGCTTCACCGATCGCTACGGCTTCGCGCCCGACATGGTGGAGGCCGCGCGCGCGGTCTTCCTGCTATACGATCCCGAGACGGATCTCGACGCGATGCATGTCGCGCTCTTCGCCGGGCCCAACGTCACCAAGTTCCGCTGCCGCTTCATGGGCCAGCGGCTGGAGGCGGCGCTCGTGGCGCGGCAGATGCTCTACCGGATGCTGGCGCGCGCGGCCCATGGCCGGCTCGACCTGCAGAGCCTCGCGCGCATCTACCGCGACAGGCGCGATTTCGTGCCCTACCTGCGCGCCCTGCTCACCCGGCTGGACGACGACGACAGGCCCCGCCTCGCCGCGCATCTGTGCCGCAACGTGACCGAGCGGATGCGCGCCCCGCGCTTCCGCAGGCGGCTCGCGGCGCTCCGCGAGGCCGGGCACGACACCGGGCCCGAGCCCGCCGAGTAGGCGCGCCGGGGCGCGCACGCCCGTGCCCCCCCGGAACGGTTAACCCTGCGTTGACAATTCTCTCGATCCGGGGCGCGGCGCCGGGTTAACAAGCCGTTACCGGCGGGGCACGCGTGCCCGGCCGGGGCGGCGGGCAGAAGCCTCGCGCCCGGATGCGCCGTGGGGGCCGCGCCGGGCACCGCGCAACCGAAAGCCCAACCTCATTGCCGGCGGCCCGCCGAGGCCCGCGCAAACCCTCGCGCGGGAGCGGGCGCCGCCTTGCCCGGAGACATGCCCATGAGCACCCCACGCCCCCTCGCCCCCCGCGGGCCTTCCCGCAACCTGCGCGCCGGAGCGCCCCGCCCCGTCCTCGCCGCCGGGCGCGCGCCGCGTGCCGCCGCGGCGGCGGCGCTGGCGCTGCTGCTCGCCGGCTGCGCGGGGCAGGACAAGGCCGCCCACTTCGCCGCCGGGGTGGCGACCTCGCAGTTCGTGGCGCAGCAGACGGGCTCGCAACTGGCCGGCTGCGCCGCGGCGCTGGGGGTGGGGGCGCTGAAGGAGGCGCTGGACAGGCGGACGGGCGGCCACGTGGAAGCCGCCGACGCGCTGGCCACCGGCGCCGGCTGCGCGGTGACCTGGGAATTCTGATGCCGGGAAAGGCACGCCCCTGGCGGCCCGAAGGCGCCGGGGGCGGTGTGTGGGGTCAGACGGGCGGGAAGGCCGTGATGTCGCTTGCCGCGATACCCTCTGAATCGACGCCGCTCAGGAGGATCGCCATGTCGGCATCGCCATCGCCATCGCTGTCCACGAAGAGGTAGCCATCGCTGCCCACCTCTTCGAACGCGTAGAGCTGATCCGCCGAGGAGGTGCCGGCAAGCGTTGAGAGGGCGGCGTCGGCCGCGGTCCGCGCATCCACGAAATTGACGCGGTCCACATTGCTTTCGACGTAATTGCCCGTGCCAGCGGTATCGTCCCCGGCGAGGCCGAGGGCGAGCGTGTCCTCTCCGCTTACGAAGGTAACAATCTGGTCACGGCTCGCCACGTCGAGGCCGCTGTCGCCGCTGCGGATTACGTAGATATCCGCGCCTGCAAGACCGTCCATGTCGTCCGAGCCGGTGCCGCCTTCAAGCGTGTCACTGCCGCCGTTGCCGATCAGGTTGTCGTCGCCACCACCACCGAACAGTTCGTCGTTTCCGCCGAAACCCTGAAGCGTGTTCGCGCCGGCGTTGCCAGTGAGCGCGTTGTTGTCGCTGGCGATTGCCGCGAAGAGATCGGCGTCGCCGCTCCCCGTCAGCGTGGCGACCTGTATTCCACTGTCGAGCGTGAGCGCGATATCGCCCGTCACATCGCCGTCGATCTGGAAGGTGAGATTGTTGTCGAACACCGTTTCGGCAACGTCATCGGCCCCGGTATCGAAGATGACCGTATCGCCATCATCGGTTGCCGCCAGCGTGGCTTCGGGGGTCATCCCCTCGCCGATCAGGAATGTGGAGCCGGTTTCGGCGTCCACGTCTGCTGGCGAGTCATCGAGGGTGATGATGGATTTCTCGTTGTCTGGGCCCGAGGCGTCATCGACGAGAACGTCCAG
>CAYXOX010000064.1:0-15098 GCA_964466745.1 uncultured Rhodobacterales bacterium | reverse complement strand
CTTCTCCATCGCCATGAAATCGGAGCGCGTGCGCCGCGCCTCGCCCTTGGCGCGCACCTGCCCGGCCATCTGGATGGCGCCGCCGTAGAGCAGGAACTTCTCCGTCAGCGTCGTCTTGCCCGCGTCGGGGTGCGAGATGATGGCGAAGGTCCGCCGGCGCGCGATCTCGGGCGGCAGGTCGGGGCGGTTGCCGGCGGCGGGGCGTGCGGTGTCGGGCATGGGCGCGATATAGAGCGCGCGCCGCCGCTGCACAATCGCGCGCGGCGCCGGCGTGCGACGCTTTGCTGAAATCGCTTTGCGCCGTCAGCAATCGGTGGCAGAAAGGAACAAGTAGTGAACATCTGGGGTGAGTATGGTGAGTATCATGACACTGAGCGAGATCGCTTCCGAGCTCGTGGCGGGCTGCCGCGAGGGGCGGGAGCGCGAGAACCTGGATAGGCTTTACGCTCCCGACGCGGTGTCGCTGGAGGCCGCGGACAACGGCAATGGCCGGGAGGCGCGGGGGCTCGACGCGATCCGCGCAAAGCACGATTGGTGGGACGCAAACACCGAGGTCAGCGGCGGCAGCATCAGCGGGCCCATGCTGCACGGGCAGGATCGGTTCGCCGTGATCTTCGAGATGCAGGGGCACGACAAGAAGAGCGGCACCGCCTTCGATATGCGCGAGATCGGCGTCTACCATGTCGACGGCGGGCGGATCGTGCGCGAGGAATTCTTCTACGGCTCCTGAGCCGGTGAACGTTTCTCCGCTGCCGGGCCCTGCGCCCGGTAGGCCCTCGCGGCGGCGCGCAGCGCCACTTTAAGGAATCTGGGCACCCCGCCGCCGGCGCCCTCGGCGCCGCCGGTCACTGCAGCGAGGCGCGCTTCAACGTTTCGGCCGCGTCGGCCTCGCGGATCTGACCCTCGTCCACCTCGACGGCGAAGAAACCGGCGCGGCGCTGCGGGGCCCGACGGATCAGATCCCGGGCGAGATCGGCCGGCAAGGCGGCTTCCGTGGCGGTGTCGAGCAGCAGGCTCTCGGCGGCGATTCCCTCGGCATAAACGATGTGGTGATCGTCGAAGAGCAGCTGGAAATAGTCCACGAAGCCGCCGTCCATGCGGGTGACGGTCGTGCCGTTCACAAGGTGCCGCGCCTGCACGAGCACCTCGGCCCGCCCGAGGCCGAGCGCGTCCTCGCGCTGATAGATGAAAAGCCGGTGCCCGGGGCTCACCACGAGATCGCCGGAATTGTTCAGCGCTCCCGCCCGGATGCGGATGGGGGCGAAGGCGCCGCTGGCGCGGAGCGTCGTCTGCCCGATCCAGCGGACCTCCCGCGGGCCGGCATCTCGGGTGAGCACCCTGTCGCCGGGGCGCAGCTCCTCGATGGGGCGCTGCGCGCCCGATGCCAGCGTGATCGCCGTGCCCCGGGTAAAGGCCACGCAGGCGTATTGCGCCAGCTTGCGGCGGGCGGATGCGCGGTCGATCCCCACCAGCCGGTATTCCTCCCGCGGCGCGATCGAGGCCAGCGGCATGAGGTAGACGGCGGCGGCCGCCGGGGCTTCCGCGCCGGCGAGTTCCACCAGCACCAGGGCCTCGACCGTGTTGCCGTTGGCGGGCATCAGCGTGAGGCAGCTGTCGAGATGAAGGCGGGCCCCGGGGCTGCCGAGCGTGCCGCCGGAGGCGACCTTGAGCCCCCCTTCCGCCTCGTTCGGGCGAATCGCGAGGGTTTGCTGCCGAAGCCCCGCGGCGAGCGCATAGGCATCATCGAGGATGAGCTCTGCCGCGAAGCTCAGCGGGTCGCCCAGGTTGGCGCCATCGACGGCGCGGAAATCATGTGCCCGGAAAACCGGGACGATCTGGGCTGGGGGCATGGGCCGCGAGGTCATTGTGGCGTCTGCACTCTGGAACGGGAAGCACTCGCACGATCACATACGTTATGATTGCGGCGGGTCCGGGTCAACGCGGGGGCGCGCGTCCGGCCAATTCGCGGCGTTTCTTGCCGCCGGCGCGAGGGGCTGCTAGCAGCCGGTGCGAAACCTTCGAAGGGAGCGGTTGAGCGATGGATCTCGGGATAGCAGGAAAACGCGCGCTGGTCTGCGCAAGCTCCAAGGGTCTCGGCCTGGGCTGCGCCGAGGCGCTGGCGGCCGAGGGTGTGAACCTGGTGATGAACGCCCGCGGCGCGGAGGCGCTCGAGGCGTCCGCCGAAGCGATCCGTTCCAAGCACGGCGTGGATGTCACTGCGGTTGCGGCGGATATCACCAGCGCCGAGGGCCGCGCCGAGGTGCTGGCGGCAGCCGGCGAGGTGGACATTCTCGTCACCAACGCCGGCGGGCCGCCGCCGGGCACCTGGACCGACTGGGACCGCGACGACTACATCGCGGCCATCGATGCCAACATGCTGACCCCGATCGCGCTGATGCAGGCGCTCGTGCCGGGCATGATGGAGCGCGGCTGGGGGCGTGTGGTGAACATCACCAGCCAGTCGGTGCGCGCCCCGATCCCGGCGCTGGGGCTTTCCAACGCCGCGCGCACGGGGTTGACGGGGTTCGTTGCGGGGACAGCGCGGCAGGTGGCCGAGAAGGGGGTGACGATCAACAACCTCCTGCCCGGCATCCACGCCACCGACCGTGCCGATGCGCTCGATGCCGGTGTCGTGAAGGCCCGCGGCATCACCCTCGAGGAGGCCCGCGCGCAGCGGCAGGCCACCATCCCCGTGCGGCGCTACGGCACCCGACAGGAGTTCGGGGCGACCTGCGCCTTCCTGTGCTCGCACCAGGCCGCCTTCATCGTGGGGCAGAACCTGCTGCACGACGGCGGCGGAACCAACCTGACCGTCTGATGTCGCGGGGCCGGAGGGCCGGGCACGGCGCTACCTTGCACACGGCTCCCGGCGCTGCTATCTGCGGATTTCCGAGAGGAACGGTCGGAAATCGAGGCGGCGTCCGTTGAGCAGTTCGCAAACTCCGCGGCTTGAGGTCGACGGCCTCAGCAGGAGGTTTGGTGCCCGTGTTGCCGTGGACGATGTCTCGCTGACGGTCGCGCCGGGCCAGGTGACCTGCCTTCTCGGCCCCTCGGGCTGCGGAAAGTCCACCACGTTGCGCATCATCGCCGGGGTCGAGCGCCAGGACACGGGCACCATCCGCGTGGACGGCGCGCTCGTTGCCGACGGGCACGCCGGGCTGCCGCCGGAGGCACGCTCCATCGGGCTGATGTTCCAGGACTACGCGCTCTTTCCGCACCTGACCGTCGGGGAGAACGTGGCGTTCGGGCTCTCCGGAGGGCGCGCGGAGAAGGCAGAGCGTGTTCACGCGCTGCTGAGCCGCGTGGGGCTGGAAACCTACGTGGATGATTATCCGCACCGCCTTTCGGGGGGCGAACAGCAGCGTGTCGCGCTTGCGCGCGCCCTCGCGCCGCGGCCGCGGATCATGCTCATGGACGAGCCCTTCTCGGGCCTCGACGACCGGCTGCGCGACGGCGTGCGCGACGACACGCTCGAGCTTCTCAAGGAAGAGGGCACGGCGGTTCTGCTCGTGACCCACGAGCCGGGCGAGGCCATGCGCATGGCCGACGAGATCGCCCTCATGCGGGCCGGGCGCATCGTGCAGCGCGGCGCGCCCTACAACATCTACAACGCCCCGGCGGATCGCGAGGCCGCCGCCTTCTTCAGCGACATCAACGTGATCCGCGGCCGCGTGAAGGGTGCTCTGACCGAGACGCCCTTCGGGCAGTTCCTGGCCCCGGGCGTGCCGGATGACACCGAGGTGGACATCGTGATCCGGCCCCAGCACCTGCGAATCGATTTCGACAGGGGCGGGCGAGGGCCTAACCCCACCAAGGAGGAGGGCACGCCGGCGCGGGGCGTGGTGGCGCGGGCGCGGTTCATGGGGGCCCAGAGCCTCGTGGAGTTCCGCATGGATTTCGATGGCTCCATCCTGCGCGCGACGGTCCCTTCGGTGTTCCTGCCGCGCCCCGGCACGCCGCTGTGGCTGACGATCCGGCGCGACAGGTGCTTCGTCTTCCCGGCAGCGGCCTGAAGCGCCCGGGGTGAAATTCTGCCGGGCAAGGGGTTGCGCCTTTTCTCTCCCGCCCACATTCCTTAGACATGAAGTGTCTTGGAGCCGGTCACGGCTCCGCTTGGGAGATGCGAGATGCTCAACAACATCGGCCTGCCTGGCCTGCTTCTGATTGCGGTCGTCGTGCTCGTTCTGTTCGGGCGCGGCAAGATCGCCTCGCTGATGGGCGAGGTCGGCAAGGGGATCACGGCATTCAAGCGCGGTGTCAGCGATGGCACCAAGGAACTGGAGGACACCCCCTCCGAAGCCGCGCGCGACGTCACCCCCGAAGCGCCGCAGGACAAGGACAAGGCCTGACGCGAGTCTGACGCGCGCAGGCCGCTGCACACATGTTCGATCTCGGCTGGACGGAGCTTCTGCTCATCGGTGTGGTCGCCCTCATCGTCGTGGGCCCAAAAGACCTGCCCGGCCTGTTCCGCACGCTGGGGCAGGTGGTGGGGCGCATGCGCGGCATGGCGCGCGAGTTCAGCCGCGCCATGGAGGCGGCCGCCGACGAAGCCGGGGTGAAGGACGTTCAGCGCGATCTGCGCAAGGCAACCTCGGTGAAGAACCTCGGGCTCGACGGCGTGCGCGACGCCGCGAAATCGCTCACCGACTTCAAGCCGGGCAGCGAAACGGCCAAGCTCGCCGAAACCCGCAAGGCCGAGGCCGAGGAGCGACGCAAGGCCGCCAAGGCGCGCGCCGCCGAGCGCGCGGAGGCGGCGGGCAAGGAGGGCAGCGCCGATGCCGCGCCTTCCGGATCGAAGGCCAAGCCCCAGGCCGCCGCAGGAAAGACGGCGCCGGCCCCCGCGCCCGGCGAAACCGCGCCCGCCGCACGCCCAGCCGGCAAGGCAGCCGGAGAGGAAGCCGCGCCGAAACCCGCATCTCGCCGCCCGGCAAGCAAGGCACCGGCGAAAAAGACCGCCGTGAAGAAGGCGCCCGCGAAGAAGGGCGCCGCCGGGAAGCGCCCCGCGTCGAAGGCGCCCTCCGCCGCCGCATCGCGGGGCAAGGCGGCCACGCGGCCCGCCAGCGGCCGCGCCGCCACGCCCTCGGGGAAGGCCCGTAAACCCGCCGGGGACGACGGGGCATGACGAGCCAGGACGACGACTCCATCGAGGACAGCGCCGCGCCGCTGGTGGTGCATCTCGCCGAGCTGCGCACCCGCATCATCCGGTCGCTGCTCGCGTTCATCGTCGGGATGGTGATCTGCTTCGCCGTGTGGAACCCGATCTTCAACTTCCTCACGCGTCCGCTGTGCAACGCGATCGTCGAGCGGGGCCAATCCGACTGCGGGTTGATCCTGATCGCCCTGCAGGAAGGCTTCTTCGTGGCGGTCTCGATCTCGCTTCTCGGCGGGCTCGTGCTGGCGTTTCCCTACATCTCCTCGCAGATGTGGCGTTTCGTGGCGCCCGGCCTCTACCGCTCGGAGAAGGATGCGTTCCTGCCGTTCCTGATCGCTTCGCCGGCGATGTTCGCGCTGGGCGCGGCCTTCGCGTTCTACGTGGTCACGCCGCTCGCGTTCGATTTCTTCCTCGGTTTCCAGCAGCCGGGCACGCTCTCCCAGGAGATGGAGGGCGGCGAGGGTGCGGTGGCCGGCATAGCCTTCCAGGGCTCCGCCGCCGCCTATCTCTCGCTCACGATCAAGTTCATCGTGGCCTTCGGGCTCTGTTTCCAGCTGCCCGTGCTGCTCACGCTGATGGGCAAGGCGGGCCTCGTTTCCGCCGAGGGGCTGCGCCGCATGCGCAAGTACGCGGTCGTCGGTATCCTGGTGCTTGCCGCGCTCGTCACCCCGCCCGACGTGATCACGCAGGTGATCCTCTTCGTGGTCGTCTACGGGCTCTACGAGGTGTCGATCCAGCTGGTGAAGCGCGTGGAGCGCAAGCGCAACGACCAGCTGCGCGAGGAGGGCCTTCTCGACCCCGAGGAGGAAGACGATCTCGCCGCGGAAGACGACGCAAGGTGACCGCTTGAAGAAGACGAAGGCCCTGGGCAGGATCGCTGCCGCGCTCGAGCGCATCAGCCCGCCGCCGCTTGCCACGCCCGATTTCTCGCAGGCCGACGCCTTCGTCTGGCATGTCGCGCCCGACCGGCTCGATCCGGTGGACAGCGTCAACAGGGTGGATCTTTCGCTGCTCCTCGGCATCGACCGCGCGCGCGACACGCTCTTCGCGAACACGCTACGGTTTGCCGAGGGGCTTCCGGCGAACAACGCGCTGCTCTGGGGGGCGCGGGGCATGGGCAAGTCCAGCCTCGTGAAGGCCGTGCACGCCGGCGTTCTCGCGGAGGGCGCCGCGCTCAAGCTGGTCGAGGTCCAGCGCGAGGATCTGCCCTCCATCGGCCGGCTTCTGCGCTACCTGCGGGGCGCGCCCGACCGCTTCCTGCTCTTTTGCGACGATCTGTCCTTCAGCCACGACGACGAGCACTACAAGTCGCTCAAGGCGGTTCTCGACGGTGGAATCGAGGGGCGTCCCGCCAACGTCGTCTTCTACGCCACCTCCAACCGGCGCCATCTCATGCCGCGCGACATGATCGAGAACGAGCGCGCGTCTGCCATCAGCCCTTCGGAGGCGACCGAGGAGAAGGTGAGCCTTTCGGACCGCTTCGGCCTCTGGCTGGGCTTCCACCCGTGCAGCCAGGAAGAGTACCTCGCGATGATCGAGGGCTACTGCGCGGCCCACGGCCTCGAAGTGGACGCCGAGACCCTGCGAGCAGAGGCGATCGAGTGGCAGGCGACGCGCGGGGCACGCTCCGGGCGGGTGGCCTGGCAGTTCTTCACCGATCTCGCGGGGCGCCACGGCCTGCGGATCTGAGCCAGGCCGGCTCTCCAGGTGCGAGCACTTCGTAGAAAAAATCCATGCCCGCGGCGCGCTTTGCCCCGGTTGCCCTTGCTTGCCATCCCGGGGGGGCACAGATAGTGTGCCGCGACTTTCGCGACCGGGCGCCGGGCAGCCAGCCCCGTCACGGACATCCCGATCACTGAGGACACCCGATGGAAGCCTTCGCCCAGTTCGTACCGCTGATCCTGATCTTCGCGATCATGTATTTTCTCCTGATCCGCCCCCAGCAGAAGAAGGTGAAGGAACACAAGGCGATGGTGGATGCCCTTCGCCGCGGCGACCAGGTGGTCACGCAGGGCGGGCTGATCGGGAAGGTCACCAAGGTGAAGGACGACAACGAGGTCGAGGTGGAGCTTGCCGAGGGCGTGAAGGTGCGCGTCGTGCGGTCGACCATCGCCCAGGTCACCTCCAAGACCGAGCCCGCCGCCGCCTCCTGAAGCCGCCACGCGCGCCCGGGGGGCCTTCGCGATGCTGCAGATCCCGCTCTGGAACCGGATCCTGATCATGCTGGTGGTGGCCGCCGGCGTGCTCCTGGCGCTGCCCAACGCCTTCTATGACAGGGTCGAACGCCACAACGACGCCATGGCGCTGGTCGAACAGGGGATCGGCGGGCCCGAGATCGCGGCCGATGCCGCGCTGTGGCCGGGCTGGATGCCTTCAGGCATCATGAACCTCGGGCTCGATCTGCGCGGCGGCGCGCATCTGCTGGCCGAGGTGCAGCTCGAAGAGGTCTACGCCAGCCGCATCGAGGGCCTGTGGCCCGAGGTGCGCGACGCGCTGCGCGAGGCCCGCGCCACGGTCGGCACGATCCGCCTGCAAGCCTCCGCGCCCGACGAGCTGCGCGTGCGCATCTCCCAGCCCGAGAACATGGCGCAGGCTCTGGAGATCGTGCGCGAGCTCGCGCGGCCCATCGTGACGCTGACGGGCGCGGGCGCGAGCGATCTCGATGTGCGCGGCGAGGGCGACGAGGTGGTGGTGACCCTCTCGGCGGCCGAGCGCGCCGCCACCGACGACCGCACGATGCAGCAATCGCTGGAGATCATCCGCCGCCGGATCGACGAGGTGGGCACCCGGGAGCCCACGATCGCGCGCCAGGGAGAGGACCGCATCCTGATCCAGGTGCCCGGCATCGGCTCGGCCGAGGAGCTCAAGGCCCTTCTCGGCACCACGGCGCAGCTCACCTTCCAGCCCGTTGTCGGCGTGACGAGCGACGGCAACGAGGCGCCCGGCGTCGGCAACGAGATCCTGCCTTCGCTGGACGAGCCCGGCACCTTCTACATCCTGGAGCGCTCGCCGGTGGTCACGGGGGAAGAGCTCGTCGATGCCCAGCCCTCGTTCGACCAGAACGGGCTGCCGGCGGTCAACTTCCGGTTCAACCCGTCGGGGGCCCGCAAGTTCGGCGATTACACCGCCGAGAACATCGGCTCGCCGTTCGCCATCGTGCTCGACGAGGAGGTGGTTTCCGCCCCCGTGATCCAGAGCCACATCCCGGGCGGCTCGGGCATCATCACCGGCAACTTCACCGTGGAGGAAAGCACCAATCTGGCGGTGCTGCTGCGCGCGGGCGCGCTGCCGGCGGGGCTGGAGTTTCTCGAACAGCGAACGATCGGCCCCGAGCTGGGGGCCGACAGCATCGCCGCCGGGCAGGTGGCCACCGTGGTGGCGTTCATCGCGGTGCTGGTGTTCATGGTCCTCAGCTATGGCCTCTTCGGGGTGTTCGCGAACATCGCGCTGATCCTCAACGTGGCGCTCATCTTCGGGCTGCTCAGCCTCATCGGGGCTACGCTCACGCTGCCCGGCATCGCCGGGATCGTGCTGACGATCGGCATGGCGGTGGATGCCAACGTGCTGGTTTTCGAGCGCATCCGCGAGGAGCTGAAAACGGCCAAGGGGCCGGCCCGCGCCATCGAGCTCGGCTACCAGAAGGCGCTCTCGGCGATCCTCGATGCCAACATCACCACCTTCATAACGGCCGTGATCCTCTTCGCCATGGGCTCGGGGCCGGTGCGCGGGTTCGCGGTGACCCTCGGCCTCGGCATCATGACATCGGTGTTCACCGCGATCTTCGTCACGCGGCTGCTGATCGTGCTCTGGTTCGAGCGCCGCCGCCCCAAGACGATCGAGGTCTGACCGATGCGCCTGAAACTGGTTCCCTCGACAACGAACTGGGATTTCTTCGCGCGGTGGAAGCTGACGCTCGGCCTCTCGGCGCTGCTCGTGGTGCTCGCCTTCGTCTCGTTCCTGTTGCAGGGGCTGAACTACGGCATCGATTTCCGGGGCGGCACCACCATCCGGACGGAAGCCCCCCAGCCCGTGGACGTGGGCGCCTACCGCGATGCGCTCTCGGGGCTCGCGCTGGGCGACGTGACCATCACCGAGGTCTTCGATCCCACCTTCGGCCCCGACGAGAACGTGGCCACCGTGACGATCCAGGCGCTGGACGGGCAGGAAAGCGTGACGCCCGAGGTGCTCAACCAGGTGCAGGCGGCGCTGCAAGGCGTCGATCCGGGGCTGCAGTTCACCTCGGTGGAATCGGTGGGCCCGACGGTATCGGGAGAGCTCATCTGGGCCGCGGTGATCGCCGTCTCGCTCGCGATCGCGGCGGTCCTCGTCTATATCTGGCTGCGTTTCGAGTGGCAGTTCGCCCTCGGGGCGGTGGTCGCGCTGGTGCACGACGTGGTGCTGACCATCGGCATCTTCTCGGAGCTTCAGATCCGCTTCGACCTCGCGATCATCGCGGCGCTGCTCACCATCGTCGGCTATTCGCTGAACGATACCGTGGTGGTCTTCGACCGGGTGCGCGAGAACCTGCGGAAATACAAGCAGAAGCCCCTCAAGGAAGTGCTGAACCTCTCCATCAACGAGACGCTCAGCCGCACGATGATGACATCCGTCACAACGCTGCTCGCGCTTGTCTCGCTCTACGTGCTGGGGGGTGACGTGATCCGGGGCTTCGTGTTTGCGATGATCTGGGGCGTGATCGTGGGCACCTACTCGTCGGTGTTCGTGGCCAGCGCCATCCTGCTCTACCTCGGGGTCAAGCGCGACTGGTCAAAGCCCGACGCGAACAAGGGCAACCAGTACGCCGACGTGGATGCCTGACGCGCTTGCCGCGGCGCTGGCCCTGCCCGGGCTGGGCTGGCTCGTGGCGCTCACCTTCGCAACCGGGCTGCTCTACGGCTTCGCGGGCTTCGGCTCGGCGCTGGTGTTCATGCCGCTGGCCACGCTGGTGATCTCGCCGCTTGTCGCCGCCGCCGCCTTCTCGGCCTCGGCGCTGTCCTCGCTCTTCACGGTTTTCCCGCGGGCCTGGGCCGAGGCCGACACGCCCGCCGTGCTCACGCTCTTCGCCGCCGTCGCCGTCGCCACGCCCGTGGGCCAGCTTGCGCTTCGCTTCGCCGATCCCGATCTGTTGCGCTGGGCGATCTCGGTCGCGGTTCTTGCCACGCTGGCCGCGCTGCTGGCCGGCTGGCGCTACACCGGGCGGCCCGGCCGGCCCGCCTGGCTCGGCGTCGGGGGCATCGCCGGGCTTGTCGGGGGCGCCACCGGGCTGCACGGCCCCGCGCTGGTGCTCTTCCAGCTCGGCGGGTCCGACAGCGTGGCCCGGAGCCGCGCCAACACCATCGTCGTGCTCACGCTTTCCGGCCTCGCTTTCCTGCCGCTGCTGGCGCTTCAGGGCGCGCTCCCCGGCGTTGCGCTCGGGCTCGGGGCGCTGCTGTTCCTGCCCTTCGCGGCGGGCACGCTGATCGGCCGACGCCTGTTTGACCCGGCGCGGGCGGGGATGTACCGGAAGGTTGCGTTTTCGCTCATCGGAGCGGCGGGCCTCATCGGCCTGCCCATCGGCTGGTAAAGGGAGAGACGCCATGCGCCTGAACGAGATCCGGTTTTCCGACGCGCTGCCGATCGACGGCTACGGGCCGGGGTTCTTTCGCGTCGGCGGGCAGGCGATGGAGGGCGCGCTGCTCGTCTCGCCCGCGGGGGCCGAGCCGTGGGGCGGGCTCGCGGATACCGCACTGATACTGCGACATGCCGCGCTGATCGACGTGGTCTTCATCGGCACCGGCAAGGAGCCGGCGCATCTTCCCGCAGCGTTCCGCTCGGCGCTGGAAGAGGCGGGCCTCGGCGTGGAGAGCATGGCCTCGCCGGCCGCCTGCCGGACGTACAATGTCCTCCTTTCCGAGGGCCGCCGGGTTGCCGTGGCCGTTCTGCCGGTATGAGCCGCCCGCGCCGCCGGCATCCCCCCCGGGCGGTGAGGCCGGGGGCGGACCGGGCGCGCAGCGTGGTGCGTGAGACCCGGCGGACCAGACGGCGCGCCTGCGCGAGCGGGCTGCCGTGAGCTTCGCGGTCGCGGATCTCGCGGTGGCGCGGGGCGGGGTGGCGGTCCTTTCGGGCGTCTCCTTCTCCATCGGGGAGGGCGAGGCGCTCGTGCTGCGCGGGCCAAACGGCGTGGGCAAGACGACGCTCCTGCGCACGCTTGCCGGGCTGCAGCCGCCGCTTTCCTCCGCGCGCCTGCCGGACCCCGAGACGGTTGCCTATGCCGGCCACGCCGACGGGCTCAAGGCCACGCTCACCGTGCGCGAGAACCTCTCCTTCTGGGCCGCGGTGTTCGGCACGCGCGACATCGGGCCCGCGCTCGCCGCTTTCGGCCTGAACGCCCTTTCCGACCGGCCCGCCCGCAACCTCTCGGCGGGGCAGAAGCGCCGGCTGGGGCTCGCGCGGCTGCTCGTGACGGGGCGCCCCGTATGGATGCTCGACGAGCCCACCGTCTCGCTCGATGCCGAGACGGTGGGCCGCTTCGGCGAGATCCTGCGCGGGCATCTGGCCGCCGGGGGCCGGGCGCTTATCGCAACCCACATCGATCTCGGGCTGGAGGCGCGCGTGCTGGAGCTGGCGCCCTTCCGGGCCGAGCCCAGGCTGGCGGCGGACGCCTTCGACGAGGCCTTCCTGTGAGAGCGCTTCTCCTGCGCGATCTCGCGTTGGCCGTGCGCGCCGGCGGCGGCTTCGGCCTCGGTCTCGCCTTCTTTCTCGTCGTGACGGTGCTGGTTCCGTTCGGCGTGGGGCCGGAGAACGCGCTGCTCGCGCGGATCGCCCCGGGGGTGCTGTGGCTCGGGGCGCTCCTTGCCTGCCTGCTCTCGCTCGACAGGATCTTCGCGCTCGATCACGAGGACGGCTCGCTTGACCTGCTCGCCACCGCGCCGCTGCCGCTGGAGGCGGTGGCGGCCACCAAGGCGCTCGCGCACTGGATCACCACGGGCCTGCCGCTGACGCTTGCCGCGCCCGCGCTGGGGGTGCTGCTCAGCCTGCCGCCGCCGGCCTACGGGTGGCTCTTCGCTTCCCTGGCGGTCGGCACCCCCGCGCTCAGCGTGATCGGAACCTTCGGGGCGGCGCTGACCGTCGGGCTCAAGCGCGGGGGTCTGCTGCTCTCGCTTCTGGTGCTGCCGCTCTACGTGCCCACGCTCATCTTCGGGGCGGAGGCGGTGCGCCGGGGCGCCGAGGGCCTCGCGGTGGGCCCCACGATGGCCCTGCTCGGCGGGGTCAGCCTGGGCTCGGTGGCGCTGCTGCCTTTCGCCGCGGCGGCGGTGCTGCGCATCAATCTGCGGTGAGCCGGGGGCGCCGGGCTTGTGGGGGCAGGGGGCGCGGGCTAATTACCGCCCATGTCGATCTGGCGCTACGCGAACCCCCGGAAGTTCCTCGCTTCCACGGAATGGCTCCTGCCCTGGCTCTCGGTGGGCGCCGCGGCGTTGCTCGTGACCGGGCTCGTGTGGGGCTTCTTCTTCACGCCCGACGATTTCCGCCAGGGCTCCACCGTAAAGATCATCTACCTGCACGTGCCCTCGGCGCTCATGGCGATCAACGCCTGGCTGATGATGCTCGTGGCCTCGCTGATCTGGCTCATCCGGCGCCACCACGTGAGCGCGCTGGCGGCCAAGGCGGCGGCACCGGTGGGCATGACGATGACGCTGATCGCGCTGGCCACGGGGGCGATCTGGGGCCAGCCCATGTGGGGCACCTGGTGGGTGTGGGATCCGCGGCTGACCTCGTTTCTGATCCTCTTTCTCTTCTACATCGGCTACATCGCGATGTGGGAAGCCATCGAGGACCCCGACACGGCGGCCGATCTCACCTCGATCCTCTGCCTCGTGGGCTCGGTCTTCGCGCTGCTGTCCCGCTACGCGGTGTTCTTCTGGAACCAGGGCCTGCACCAGGGCCCGTCGCTCTCGCTGGACGCCGAGGAGAACGTGCACGACGTGTTCTACTTTCCGCTTCTGGTGTGCATCGCGGGCTTCGTGACGCTGTTCATCGCGCTCGTGCTGTTGCGCACGGGCACCGAGATCCGCGCGCGCCGCGTGAAGGCGCTGGTGGCGCGCGAGAGGCTCGCCTGATGCCCGACCTCGGAAGCTACGCGGTCTACGTGCTCTCGGCCTACGCGGTGTCCGTCGTGCTGCTCGCCGGGCTGGTGGGCCTGAGCCTGCGCGGCGCCCGCCAGGCGCGCGCGGCGCTCGAGCGGCGCGAGGCCGAGGCGAAACGGCAGCAGGATGGCTAGGATGCGCATCTCCCCGCTCACGCTCGCGCCGCCCGTCCTTTTCGTGGCACTGGCGGCGCTCTTCTACCTCGGCATGATGCGCGAGGATCCCGACGCGCTGCCCTCCGCGGTGGAAGGGCGCGCGGCACCTGCCGTGGCGCTCGCCCCGCTCGGCCCGGGCGCGCCCTTCACCGACGCCACCCTGCGCGACGGCTCGGTGAAGCTGGTGAACTTCTGGGCCTCCTGGTGCGCGCCGTGCCGGGTGGAGCATCCCAACCTGCAGACGCTGGCGGATGCCGGTGTGCCGATCTACGGCGTCAACTACAAGGACGACCCGGAAAAGGCGCTGGCCTTCCTGCGCGAGCTCGGTGACCCCTACGCCGCCGGGGGCGCCGATGCCCAGGGGCGGATGGCGCTGGACTGGGGCCTTTACGGCGTGCCGGAGACCTACGTGATCGATGGCGACGGGGTGGTCCGCCTGCGTTTCGCGGGGCCGATCACGCGCAGCGTTCTGGAGGCGCGGATCTGGCCCGCGCTGCGCGACGCCGGCTGGGACGGCCCGATCCCCCTGACCAACTGAGCCTGCCGCCTGCCCGCGCCGGCGCCGGTGGCGAGAAGGAAGCGAGGGGCTCTGCCCCTCGCGCTCCCCGAGGTATTTCGAGACCAAAGTGGAGGACGGGCGCCCGGGCCGGCCTGGGTCGGCCCGGCCCGGGATGCGGCGCAGCCCGCCGGACCGAGGTGCGAAACGGTTGGCCGGACCGCGGGGCCGGCCCCGGGGGGGCGCCGCGCGCGCCCCCGCGGGCGGCAGGCCGGGGTCAGGCGGCGCGGGCGAGGTTGCGCAGGACGTAGTGCAGCACGCCTCCGTTCTCCATGTACTCGATCTCCACCGCGGTATCGATCCGGCACCTGAGCGTGATCTCGCGGGTCGTGCCGTCGCCGTAGGCGATGGTGCAGGGCACTTCGGAGAGCGGCTTGAGATCGCCCTCGAGCCCGGTGATGGAGACCGTCTCGTCGCCCTTCAGGCCGAGCGACCGGCGGGTGTCGCCGCCGGTGAACTCGAAGGGAATCACCCCCATGCCCACGAGGTTGGAGCGGTGGATGCGCTCGAAGCTTTCCGCGATCACCGCCTTGACGCCCAAGAGGTTGGTGCCCTTCGCCGCCCAGTCGCGCGAGGAGCCGGCCCCGTACTGCTCGCCGCCGAAGACGACGAGCGGCGTGCCCTGCGCGCGCCAGGCCATCGCCGCTTCGAAGATCGAGGTCTGTTCCCCGTCGGGCCCGAGCGTGTAGCCGCCCTCGACGCCCTCCAGCATCTCGTTGCGGATGCGGATGTTGGCGAAGGTGCCCCGCATCATCACCTCGTGGTTGCCGCGCCGCGAGCCGTAGGAGTTGAAATCAGCACGCTCGACACCCTGCTCCTGCAGGTACACCCCGGCCGGGCTGTCGGGCGCGATGGCCCCTGCGGGGGAGATATGGTCGGTGGTCACGCTGTCGCCGACCTTGACCAGACAGCGCGCGCCCTCGATGGCGGTGACCGCTGGTGGGTTCGCGGGCATGCCGTCGAAGTAGCTGGGCTTGCGCACATAAGTGGAGTCCGGCCAGGGGTAGCGCGGGCTGTCGCTGACCGGCAGCTCGTTCCAGGTCTGGTTGCCGTTGAAGACGTCCGCGTACTTGCGCTTGAGGGGGAGTTCGACCTTCTGCATCGTCATCCTT
>CAYXOX010000063.1:0-15373 GCA_964466745.1 uncultured Rhodobacterales bacterium | reverse complement strand
GGGGCCTTCCTGCCCTCGATGGAGGCGGCCGAGACGCTGGCCGAGGCGCTCGTCGCCGCCGCGACCGGGGCCGGCTGCCCGACACGGGCGCTGCTCACCGACATGAACCAGCCGCTGGCCAAATCGGTCGGCAATGCGCTGGAAGTGATGGACGTGGTGGAAACCCTGACCGGAACCGCGGCCGACCCGGACCTGGGCGATCTCTGCGCCGATCTCGGCGGTGAGCTTCTCGCGCTTGCCGGCCTCTGCGAGACCCCCCGCGAGGGCGCCGGGCTGATCCTGCAATCCTTCGCGTCGGGGGCCGCCGCCGAACGGTTCCAGCGCATGGTGGCGGCGATGGGCGGCCCGCGCGACTTCGTGGACCGATGGGAAGACAGGCTTCCGTCCGCCCCCCACGTGATGCCCCTCGCCGCCAGCGAAAGCGGCTATGTCGCGAAGATCGACGGGCGCGCGCTGGGCCTTGCCGTCGTCCGGCTCGGTGGCGGGCGCCAGCGCGAAGGCGACAGGGTGGACCCCGCCGTCGGGCTCTCGGACGTGGCTGCGCTGGGCGACTACGTCGAGCGTGGCGAGCAGCTTGCACTGATCCACGCGCGCACCGCGCGCGCCGCGGAGGAAGCCGCCGCCGCGCTCGGTCCGGCCTTCACCGTCGCCGCGCGGGAGCCCGATCTGCCGCCGACCGTCTACCGGAGGCTGGGATGACCCCGCGGCGCCGGATTCCCGCCCGCTGCTCCGGCACCGCCGTCGGCATCGAGCATTTTCGCCAAGATGAAACGGGCAGGGCGCTCCCTTGCGCCGCCCCCCTTCATCTTGGCGAAAATACTCATCGGCCGGACGGTTCCGAGGATCGGCGGGCCGATACGGAGCGCAGGCCATGACGCGCGCCTTCCTCGTCGTGATGGACAGCGTGGGGTGCGGCGGCGCCCCGGATGCTGCCGAGTTCGGGGACGAAGGCGCCAACACGCTTGCCCATATCGCGGCGGAATGCGCGGCGGGCCGGGCCGAGCGCGGGCGCTCGGGGCCGCTCGCGCTGCCGGTGCTGGACGGTCTCGGCCTCGGCGCGGCGATCGGGCTCGCCTCGGGCGACGTCGCGCCCGGGCTCGGGGCGGGTCCCTCCGGCCGGTGGGGCGCGGCGAGCGAGCTGTCGCCCGGCAAGGACACGCCCTCCGGCCACTGGGAACTCGCCGGGGTGCCGGTGCCCTGGGACTGGCATTACTTCCCGCGGACCGAGCCGGCCTTTCCCGAGGAACTCGTCGAGGAGGTTCGGAAGAAGGCCGGGACGGAGGGCATTCTCGGCAACCGCCACGCCTCCGGCACCGTGATCCTGGAAGAGCTGGGTGCCGAGCACCTGCGCACGGGCTGGCCGATCTGCTACACCTCGGCCGACAGCGTCTTCCAGGTCGCCGCCCACGAGGAGGCCTTCGGGCTCGACCGGCTGCTCGCGCTTTGCGAGGCGATCGCCCCCACGCTCCACGCCATGAAGGTGGGGCGCGTGATCGCGCGCCCGTTCCTGGGCAGCCCGGAGACCGGGTTCACCCGCACGTCAAACCGGCACGACTACGCGATCGCGCCGCCCTCACCCACCTTGTGCGACTGGGTGCAGGGCGCGGGGCGGCGGGTCCAGGCCGTTGGCAAGATCGGGGACATCTTCTCGATGCAGGGCATCGACGAGGTCCGCAAGGGCAGCGATGCCGAGCTGATGGGCCATCTTTGCGATTACGTCGACACGGCGCCGGAGGGCAGCCTGACCTTCGCGAATTTCGTGGAGTTCGACAGCCTCTACGGGCATCGGCGCGACGTGACGGGATATGCCCGGGCGCTCGAATGGTTCGACGCGGGCATCGGCCGGCTGCTGCCGCGCTTGCGGCCGGGGGACCTGATGTGCTTCACCGCCGACCATGGCAACGATCCCACCTGGCACGGCACCGACCATACCCGCGAGCGGGTTCCGGTGCTGATCGCGGGGTGCGGCGCCGGCCCGCTCGGGCTCTGTGCCTTCGCCGATGTCGCCGCCACGCTTGCCCGTCACCTGGGCGTGCCCGCAGCCCCGCCGGGAAGGAGCCTTCTGTGAGCCTCGCCGCCTATCCCAAGCTGGAATTGCACCTGCATCTGGAGGGGGCCGCTCCCCCGGAGTTCATCCGCCGCCTCGCCGCGGAGAAGCGGATGAGCCTTGCCGGTGTGTTCGACGCGCAGGGGGATTACGCCTTCCGCGACTTCACCCACTTCCTTTCGGTCTACGAGGCGGCAACGGCCGTGCTCACCACGCCGGAGGACTATCACCGCCTGACGGCCGCGGTTCTGGCCGAGAGCGCGGCCAGCGGCGTTGTCTATTCCGAGACGTTCCTTTCGCCTGATTTCTGCGGGGGTGGCGACGTGGGAGCGTGGCGCGAGTACCTTGCCGCCATCCGTGCCGCCGCGGAGGAAGCCGAAGCCGCCCACGGCATAACCTTGCGCGGCATCGTCACCTGCATCCGTCATTTCGGCCCCGAGAAGGCCCGCGCCACCGCGCTCTGCGCCGCCGAGACGGCGGGTGACTGGCTCACCGGCTTCGGCATCGCCGGGGCCGAGACGGTGGGGCGGCCGCGGGATTTCGCCTGGTCCTTCGATTGCGCCCGCGAGGCCGGGCTGCGGCTCACCGCCCATGCCGGCGAATGGGGCGGACCTGTCTCCGTTCGCGAGGCGATCGAGGATCTCGGCGTGGAGCGGATCGGCCACGGGGTGCGGGCGATCGAGGATCCCGCGCTGGTGGCCGAACTGGCCGAGCGCGGCATCGTGCTGGAGGTCTGCCCCGGCTCCAACGTCGCGCTCGGCCTCTACGCCGACTGGGCCGCCCATCCGCTCGCTCGGTTGCGGGAGGCGGGCTGCCGGGTGACCGTCTCGACGGACGATCCGCCGTTCTTCCACACCTCGATGATTCGCGAGTTCGAGGAGCTCGAGCGCGCCCTGGGCTGGGGGCCTGAAGATTTCGCCGCGCTGAACGCCACGGCACTCGATGCGGCCTTCTGCGACGAGCCCACCCGCGCGCGGATCGCCAAGCGACTGGAGGCTGCCTGATGAACCACCTGACGATCGTCGATCACCCCCTCATCCAGCACAAACTGACGCTGATGCGCGACAAGGAGACCTCCACCGCCGTCTTCCGCCAGCTCTTGCGCGAGATCAGCCAGCTGCTGGCATACGAGATCACCCGGGAGCTCGACATGACGACCCGGCGGATCGAGACGCCACTCTGCGCGATGGACGCACCGGTGCTGGCGGGCAAGAAGCTCGCGCTCATCTCGATCCTGCGGGCGGGCAACGGGCTCCTGGAAGGTGTGCACGACCTTATCCCGTCGGCGCGGGTGGGATTCGTGGGCCTCTACCGCGACGAGGAAACGCTGCAGCCGGTGCAGTACTACTTCAAGGTGCCCGAGGGGCTGGACGACCGGCTGGTGATCGCTGTCGACCCGATGCTCGCCACCGGCAACTCCTCGGCAGCGGCCATCGATCTGCTCAAGGGCGCGGGGGCCACCAACATCCGGTTCCTGTGCCTGCTCGCGGCGCCCGAGGGCGTGGCGCGCATGGCCGAGGCGCACCCTGACGTGCCCATCGTGACGGCCGCGCTCGACGAGCGGCTGAACGAGAAGGGCTACATCGTGCCCGGCCTCGGCGACGCGGGCGACCGGATGTTCGGCACCAAGTGAATGCCCGCGCAGGCGCCGCGAACGCCTGCCGTTTGCAGAACGGTCATCCCGCTTCTTTACAGCGGAAGCGATTCCGGGCCAGTCTGGCGCAACATCTTGTGGGGGCAAGTATGCGGTTCATTCTTGTTGCAAGCCTGGCGTTCGGCCTGGCAACGGCAGCGGGCGGCGTTTCCGCGCAGGGTATCCCGGCGAACGCCGTTCCCGCGGAGATCCCGCCCGAGAGCTTCACCGGCCGCCAGTACGTCGACAGCCGCGGCTGCGTTTTCGTGCGGGCAGGTATCAGCGGCAACGTGACCTGGGTGCCGCGCGTCTCGCGGAGCCGCGAGCAGATCTGCAACGCCACGCCCACGAACGTTGCCGGTGCCGGTGCCGTCGCGCCCCGCGCGCCCGCCGGAGGCGAGGTGGAGACGATCGAGATCACGCCATCGTCGGCTGCGCCAGCACCGGCTGCGCGCACGCCGCTGCTGGCACGGCGCCCCATCGAGACGGTGGCCACCACGGCGCCGGCCGTGCCGCGCGTGACGACAACGCCGGCGCAGCAGCGCCCCGTTGCCGTGCGGGCCAATCCGCGTGCGTTCGAGCCGGTCGCTCCCGTGGTGCTCAGCCCGGCACCCGCCGCGGCGGCTTCCGGCCAGCGGGCCGTGCCGTCGGCTACGCCCGTGCGCCGCATCACCCGGGCGGAGGCCTGCCGTGGAGCGAGCGCTCTGAGCACGCGCTACATCAACGCCGCGACCGGCCGTCCCGTGCGCTGCGGCCCGCAGACGCCACACCCGGCCGACGTGGTGCGCGCGCAGCGGGGCGGGGCGAAGGTCTCGCCCTACGGATCGCCCGCGCTTGGCGTGCCCAACTCGGCGCCCTCGCCGTCGCTGCCCGTGGCGGTTCCGCCGGGCTACGAACGGGTGTGGGAGGACGATCGCCTCAACCCGGCGCGGGGCACCCCCGGCAGCCGGTACCTGACCGGCGGGACCGGCACGATCGTGCACCGGCCGCGGGCGGTCGTGGTGCAGCAGGCCCCGCACAACGGCTACGGAACGCGCGTTCAGCAGCAGGCATACGGCACCCGGCTTTCGGCCCGCACCACGCCGAGCGAGCCGGCGCGCGTTGCCGCGGGCGGCAGCTACGTGCAGGCGGGCAGCTTCGGGGTCGAGAGCAACGCCGCCGCCGCCGCGCGGCGCTTGCAGCAGGCCGGGCTGCCGGTGCGCATCGGGCGGACGACCGCCGGGGGCCGCACGCTGAGCGTCGTGCTCGCCGGGCCGTTCACCGATGCGGCCCGGGCCAATGGCGCCCTCGCCATCGTGCGAGGTGCCGGATTCTCCGACGCCTTCCTGCGCTGACCTCGGCGCTGTTCCGGTCCTGCCCTGTTCTGCCCTGTTCTGCCCTGTTCTGGCCGCCGCGCGGGGCAGGCCCCCGGGGGGGAGGCTTTCGGCGCGCGCCTGGCGGCATCGAGCATGTCTAGAGCGGACAGATGTTCTGCAGGCTGACCCATTCGCCGTCGCTCAGGATCGCGGTTGGCGGCGCCTCGGCGGCGAAGGGATCGGCCTCGATGAGCGCGAGCGCGCTCTCCCCCGTCGGGTCGAGCGCGTAGGCAAAAGGTGAGCTTCGGACGCCGGCGGCCGCGAAGGCCGCGATCAGCGCATCCGCCGGGACCGGCTCGGAACTGCGGGCCATGAGCACCTGGGCATAGCGGCGCAGCGCGGCAGGGGGGATGTCGCCCGTCGTGAGCAGACGGAACGCCACGATCGGGCCTGTCTCGCGCAGCAGCGCTTCGAGAGGATCGGCGAGGCGCGCGCGCACCAGCTCGGCAAGCACGAAGCCGGCCGCGATCTCTGGATCGTCCGCCCGCTCCACGAGGGCACGGTCGATGCCCACTGTCCCGCCCGGCAGGTGGAAGCTTCGCCGCGGGCTCGCCGGCAGGATCACGAGGCGCCCGCCCTCCGGCAGGAGGCGCCCCTCGAAACGCGCCAGTGCCGCGCGCCCCAGCCGCTCGCGACAGGGCGCTCCGGTCAGCAGGCCGACTTCCTCGAGCAGGGCGGCACCGATCTCGGCGCGCTTGGCAGGGGGCACGACGCTCGCGGTATGGGCCACGAGCGCGCCCGGCAGCCAGAACACCACAACGGCCATCACCGCCGCGAGGCTGGCGCCCATCAGCCAGTAGCGCAGCCGGCCCGGATGCGGGCGGCGCCGAAGCAGCGAGCGGCGCACGCGCTCGATGGCGTCGATCATCAGGTCTTCGTCGATCTCGAGCGTTTCGCCGGGGTCGCCTTCGGGGTGGTAGACGGCGGGACGCTCGCCGGGGTTGGCCCGCGTCACGGCGGGCAGGGACCAGTGGGCCAGGGCTCTGTCGGCCCTGTCGGAGATCACAAGCGTGGCCTCGCCGAAGGAGACGGTCACCTCGCGCCGCTGTGCGTCGGCCCCCGCGCGCCAGAGCCCGGGGCTCTCCAGCCGCTGGTAATCCTTGAGCGCGGTCATCGCTTGCCCGGGTCCGTTCCGTCTGCCTCGATCGGCGCGAGCCTAGCGCAGGCCCCGGGCTCCCACAACGCGCCGCGGACGGCGCGGCGAGGTGCGCCGCGGCCGGGGCCGCTTGCCTGTCGCGCCGGGCGATGCCAGTGAGGCGGGGGCCGGCGATCCGACGGCCCGCACGAGAAAGGCCCCGCGATTGCAATGACGGTTGCCGCCCCGCCCCCGGCCGAGTCCAGCGGCGCCCCTGCACGGGCGGCGACCATGATGGTGGCAGCCTCGGCGATCCTCGGGGTGACCGATGCGCAGGTGGTTCGCATCGCCGCCGAGGCCGGGCTCTGGCAATTCCACGCGGTGCGCAGCGCCATGGCGCTGCCGCTTCTGCTGCTCGTTGCCTGGGCGGGGCTCGGGCGGATACGGCCGCGCCACCCCGGCCGGGTCGCCGTGCGCACCGCCCTCGTGGCCAGCGCGATCCTGATCTATTTCGGCAGCCTCGGCTTTCTCCCGCTGGCGCAGGCGATGGCCGGGCTCTTCACCGCGCCGGTCTTCGTGGTCCTGCTCTCCCGGGCTGTCCTGCGCCAGCCGGTAAGCGGAATGCAGGCGCTCGCGGTGGGCGTGGGCTTCGCGGGTATCCTCCTCGTTCTGCGGCCCGAGGCCGGCGCGCTAAGCCCCCTTGCCGCTCTGCCGGTGCTCGCCGGTTTTCTCTACGGGGCCGGCGCGCTGGCCACGCGGCACCTTTGCGCCGAGGAGAACGTGCTGGCGCTGGTGTTCGGGTTCTTCGTGGCGCTTGGGCTTATGGGCCTTGCCGGGCTCGGGGCGCTCACGCTCTGGCCACAGGATCCGCCGCCGGGGCCGACCGGCTTCATCCTGCGCGGGCTGACGCCGCTCACGCCGGGGTTCCTCGTCTGGACGGCGGTGCAGGCGGTGGGCTCGCTCGTGGCCGTGGGGCTCATCGCGCGCGCCTACCAGACGGCGCGGCCGGGCTTCGTTGCCGTGTTCGAGAACTCGGTGCTGGTCTTCGGCGCGGCTGCCGGCTGGGTGTTCTGGGGGCAGGCGGTCGGCCCTGTCGCGGTGGCGGGCATCGTGCTGATCGTCGTCGCCGGCACGCTCGTGACGCTACGACGGGGAGGGTGAGGCGCCGCGGCCCGGCGCGTGGCCCGGAGCGGCGGCACCTACAGGCCCGGGGGTCAGATCAGGCGCCGGGGGTTTCCTCGGCCGGCGCCTTTTCCAGCCCGAAGGCATCGTGCAGGGCCTGGACGGCGAGTTCGAGGTACTTGCGCTCGATCAGCACCGAGATCTTGATCTCGGACGTGGTGATCACCTTGATGTTGATCCCCTCGTCGCGCAGCGCCTCGAACATGCGCGCAGCGACGCCGGCATGGCTGCGCATCCCGATCCCCACCACCGAGACCTTGGCCACCTCGGTATCGGCGACGAGCCCGGCTGCCTCCACGAGCCCCGCGGCCTGGGCATCGGCCAGCGCCTTCTCGGCGCGCGCGACCTGGCCGACGGGGCAGGAAAAGGTCATGTCGGTGAGGCCGTCTTCCGAGATGTTCTGGACGATCATGTCCACGTTCACCCCGGCCTCGGCGAGCGGGCCGAAGATGGCCGCCGCGATGCCGGGGCGGTCGGCCACCGAGGTGAGGGTCATCTTGGCTTCGTCGCGGCTGAAGGCGACCCCGGAGACGATGTTGCTTTCCATGATCTCTTCCTCGTCGCACACGAGCGTGCCGGCATTCGGCCCGCCCTCCTCGAAAGACGACAGAACCCGCAGCTTCACGTTGTAGCGCATCGCGAGTTCCACCGAGCGGGTCTGGAGCACCTTGGCACCCAGCGAGGCGAGCTCGAGCATCTCCTCGAAGGCGATGCGGTCGAGCTTCCTCGCCTTGGGCGAAATCCTCGGATCGGTCGTGTAGACGCCGTCGACATCGGTGTAGATGTCGCAGCGCACGGCATCGAACGCGGCCGCGAAGGCCACTGCCGTGGTGTCGGAGCCGCCGCGGCCGAGGGTGGTGATGCGGCCCTCTGGGCTGATTCCCTGGAAGCCGGCCACCACCGCCACGCGCATGCCCTCGGCGAACTTGCGCGCGATGTTCGTTGTCTGGATCTCCTCGATCCGCGCGGCGCCGTGGGCCGAGGTCGTCTTCAGCGGCACCTGCCAGCCCTGCCAGCTGCGGGCCGGCACGTCCATTTCCTGCAAGGTCAGCGCCATCAGCCCGGCGGTGACGTTCTCGCCGGAGCTGACCACGGCGTCGTACTCGCGCGCGTCGAAGAGCGGCGAGGTTTCCTCGACCCATCCGACAAGCTCGTTCGTCTTTCCGGCCATTGCCGAGACGATCACGATGACGTCGTGTCCGGCCTCGACCTCGCGCGCCACGCGGGTGGCGGCATGGCGGATGCGTTCGGGCGTGGCCACCGAGGTGCCACCGAATTTCATCACCAGTACGGGCATTCGGGTGCTGGCCCCCGGGCGCGGCTTCGACAGCGCGCTCTTACGCAAGCCTTTGCCGGTGGGCAAGGCCGGGCCTCGGTCACGCGCGCCGGCTCAGGGCACGAGGGGCCGGGCGGCATGATCCTCGAACAGGCCGCTCGAGGCCAGATCGAGCGTCTCGAAGCGCGCGGCGCGGCGCGCCGGATCGGCCACATCGAGGGGAAAGAGCGGCGGCCGTGCGTTGGCGGGCCGGCAGGTGCCGAGTGCCTTGCGGCCCGCGCCGCGGTAGTGCGCCAGGAGCGCCGCGCAGATGCCTCGGGAGGCACCCGCCGTCACGAGGATACCGCTCACGCGGGTCAGTTCGTCTTGCGCGTGGGCAGGAAGGGAAGGGGGGCCACCGGAACGCCGTCCTCGATGAGCTGGCGCGCCTCTTCGGGGCCCGTCTCGCCGTAGATCGCGCGCTCGGGCGCCTCGCCGAGATGGATCGCCCGCGCCTCCCGTGCGAAATCCTTGCCCACGTAGTCGGCCGTGCGCTCCACATGGGCCTTCAGTTCGGCCAGTTTCCGGGCAAGGGGCGCGGGCAGCCCGGCCACCGCCGGCACGTCGGTCGCGGGCTCCGTTGAGGCGGGTGCGGAGCCTGCGGCCGCCGGCGGCGGCGCCTTCTTGCGGGAGGATTGAACGCGCGGGGCCATCACGGCCTTCTCGACGCCGCCGCCCCCGCAGACGGCGCAATTCAGCGCGCCGGCCGCAGCAAGCTTCTCGAACGCCTCGGAAGACTGGAACCAGCTTTCGAAGCCGTGGCCTTCAGCGCATTTCAGCGTGTAGCGGATCATCCTTGCCGGTCTCGAACCTCTCGGGCGCCATTGCCCGCGCCGCCCCGCGAGGGGCCATGAACTCGGTACCAGATATCCTTCCCGGGCGGGAGATCAATGCTTCGCGACGCTCCGGCCCGCGCGCCTCAGCCCCCGAAACGCCGCGGATCGAAATTGAGGATCATGTGGGCCAGTTCCGGTTCGGCGATGCGCTGGGCCGCCTTCTTGCGGGAAAACCACTTGCGCCGGCGCTCGCCCCGCTCGGGGTATTCGGTGCCGAGGCTTTTGACCCGCAAGGGGTAGACCATGGCAAGGCACGGCAGCCCGGTGGAGCGGTCCACGTACTTGGCGTATGAGAACACCCCGAGGCAGAGCTCGTGCACCCGCCCCGTCACGCCGGCTTCCTCGAAGGCCTCGCGCGCGGCGCTCTGCGCGGGGGTCAGCCCGTCGATCGGCCAGCCCTTGGGGATGATCCAGCGGCGCGACCCCCGGGAGGTGACGAGCAGCACCTGCACCTTCTCGCCCTTCATGCGGTAGCACAGCGCGGCGAACTGCGTGCGCACGTCGCCCTTGCGGGCGGCGCCGATGCATACCGGGAGCTGTGTGGTCTTCTGGATCGACATGTCCGCCTGTGCGCCTGAAGCGGATGCTGCTTTTCAAACCGCCTTCGCCTTCTAAGTTACGCGCCGCGGGGCCGGCTTGCAAAGGGTGCCCGCGCAGGGCGACGGTTTTTTTGCGTGGGAGCGGGCGCGCGTCGCTCTTTCCTAGCAGGCATTCTGCCCTGCGCCTCGCTCGAGGAGGAAGACGGGATGAAGCGAAGCGCTTCGATGCTGGCAGCACTGCTGGCCCTTTGCCTCGCGATGGCAGCCCCGGCGGCCGCGGATCCGGGCGGGATGCGCTTTGCCTCCATAGACGGCGGCGAGATCGCGCTCGGAGACTGGGCCGGCCGGCCGGTCCTCGTGGCCAATACCGCGTCGCTTTGCGCCTTCACCGAACAGTACGAGGGCTTGCAGGCGCTCTATGACATGTACCGCGGCGCGGGGCTGGTGGTGCTGGCTGTCCCCTCCGACGATTTCCGCCAGGAACTCGCCACCGAGGAGGAGGTCGCCGCCTTCTGCGAGGCCAATTTCGGGCTCGATCTGCCCATGGCCGAAATCACATCGGTGCGCGGCCCCGACGCGCACCCGTTCTATCGCTGGCTGAACGAGACCCACGGGATCGCGCCCCGCTGGAATTTCGAGAAGGTGCTGATCGGGCCGGATGGCGCTCTGCTCGGGGCGTGGGGTTCGGCGGTCCGTCCGCTGGGCAGGCCCATCGTCGATGCCGTCGAGGCCGCACTTGCACAGCCTTCGGGCTGAGCCCGCCGGCGCGCCGGTGGACCGTGCGCCATGCGCGGCGGCGGGCCGGCCGTGCGCGGCCCTGACGGGCCGTGCATGCACCGCCTTCGCGGCGCGGCGGGGCCCCGAAGCGGCGGCGGCACCGTGAACGCTGCCGGTGCAGCGGCGCGCTTCATCGGCGCCGAGATCTACCGCAACTCGACCTATGGCGCGTGGCACCCGCTGGCCATTCCGCGGGTCTCGACGGTGATGGATCTCTCCCGCGCCCTCGGCTGGCTGCCCCATGAGCGCTACATCGTCAGTCCCCGGGCGAAGCCGGCGGCCCTCGCCGAGTGGCACCGGCCCGACTACCTCGCGGCTCTCCAGCGTGCCGAGGCCCGCGGCGCGGTGACCGCTGCGGAGCGCGCCCGCTACAACATCGGAACGCATTCCAACCCCGTCTTTCCGGAGATGTACCGCCGCCCGGCGACGGCGGCCGGCGCCGCGATCCTCGCCGGGGAGATCCTCGCGGAACCCGGCACGCTCTACTCCCCCGCCGGCGGCACCCACCACGGCATGCCGGGCCGCGCAAACGGCTTCTGCTACCTCAACGATCCGGTGTTCGCGATCCTTTCGCTGCGCCGCCATGGGGTGCGGCGGATCGCCTATGTCGACATCGACGCGCATCACCCCGACGGGGTCGAGCACGCCTTCGCCGCCGATCCGGACGTGCTGCTGGTTTCCGTCCACGAGGCGGGGCGCTGGCCGGGCACCGGGCGCATCGGCGATCTCGGGGTGGGGCAGGTCTTCAACCTCCCGGTCGCGCGCGGCTTCGACGACACCGGCATGGCGATGGTGCGCGACGGCCTGATCCTGCCCGCCGTCGCGGCATTCCGGCCGGAGGCGATCGTTCTGCAGTGCGGAGCCGACGGGGTGACGGAGGATCCGCTCTCGCGTCTCGCCATGTCCAACAACGCGCACTGGGAGGTGGTGCGCGCGCTCCGCAGCGCTGCGCCGCGGCTCCTGGTGCTGGGCGGCGGCGGCTACAACCCTTGGACGGTGGCGCGGCTCTGGACAGGCGTCTGGGCGACGCTCGCCGGCCACGAGATCCCTGACCGGCTGCCCGAGGCGGGCCGCGCGGTGCTCCGGCGCTTGACGTGGGCGAACAATCGCCGCGGGCGCGAGCCCCCCGCGCACTGGAGCACCACGCTGCGCGACGCCCCCCGCCAGGGGGCGCCGGACCCCGAACTGCGCGCCGATCTCGCCCAGCTCTCCGGGAGGCTGCGGGCCGTCGTCTGATGCCGGTTCGGGTTCCGGGCCGGCCGCACCGGGCCGTTTGGGCCGCCGCGCGGGCGGCGCGCACCGCGCCGCCCGCGCGGCGCGGAGGTGCCCGCGCCCGGCCATCCCGTGAGCCAGGGGCGGGCCGTGCGAGCCTGTGCCGCGACGCTGGCGGGCGCGCTGGGCGTGGCGCGAAGCCTCTCAGCCGCGCCCGGCTGGCACCTCGAGCCAGAGCGTGACCGGCCCGTCGTTGGTGAGCGTCACCGCCATGTCGGCGCCGAACCGGCCGGTGGCAACGGGCACACCGGCCGCGGCCAGCGCCGCGGCGAAGCGCAGGTAGAGCCGCTCGCCCTCCGCGGGGGGCGCCGCCGCGGAGAAACCCGGGCGGTTGCCGCGCGCGGTATCGGCGGCGAGGGTGAACTGGCTGACCACGAGGGCGGCGCCTTCAACGTCGCGCAGCGAGCGGTTCATCTTGCCGGCCTCGTCGCGGAAGATGCGCAGCCTCGCGATTTTCGCTGCCAGCGCATCGGCCTCGGCGCTCCCGTCGCCCGCCATGGCGCAGACGAGGATCATCAGACCCGCGCCGATCTCGCCCAGCACGCAGCCCTCCACCTCGACCCGTGCCGCAGAAACCCGCTGGACGACGGCCCTCATGGCAGTTCCGAGGCCCAGGGCGGGTTTGCCCCGGCGCGGCTCACGGTGACCGCCGCGGCCCTCGCGCCGAGAAGGAGCGCGGCACGCAGGCCCGCCTCGCCCAGCGCACCGATCCGGCGCTTGTCGAGGGCGCCCTGCCGGTGAAGCCCGGCCAGCAGGCCGGCGTTGAAGGTATCGCCCGCGCCCACGGTATCGACCACCTCAACCGGCTCGGCGGCAACGAAGATGGCGCCCTGCCGCGTGAAGCCGGTGACCCCCCGCGCCCCCTCGGTGAGGCAGACGAGGCGGGGGCCGGCCTCCAGCACCCTCGCGGCCAGCGCTGCGGTCTCGCCCGGGCCGTGGAGCCAGCGCAGATCCTCGTCGGAGAGCTTCACGATGTCGGCCGCCGAGATCATCCGCTGCAGACGCGCCCTGACGCGCCCCTCGTCGCCGATGAAATCGGGGCGGATGTTGGGATCGAGCATCGTGACCGCGCCGGGGGCCTCGCGGATCATGAACGCCTCGTAGGCTTCGCCGCAGGGCTCGACGGCCAGCGAGATGCCGCCGAAGAAGAGCGCCTCGGCGCCCGTCGGACCGGGCAGGTCGGCTGCGGTGAGCATCCTTCCGGCGGTGTTCTCGTCGTAGAAGGCGTAGCGGGCCTGGCCGCCTTCGAGCGTCACGAAGGCCAGCGTGGTCGGCCGTCCCGAGCGGACCGCCAGCGCGGAATCCACCTTCGACGCTGCCAGCGCCGCTTCGAGACGCTGGCCGAAGAGATCCTCCGAAAGCCCCGAGAAGAAGCCCGCCGGCGCGCCGAGGCGGCCGAGCGCGATCGCCGTGTTGAAGACAGACCCGCCGGGGTAGGGGGCGAAGGCGGCCTCGCCGCCGGCGGTTTGCCGCGGGAGCATGTCGATCAGGGCTTCTCCGCAGCACAGGATCATTTCGCAATGCCTTTCCCGTCTCGCCGCCATTCGCCGCACGAGCGCGTCCGGCGCCTCGCCAACGCGCCACAGCGGGCCGGAAAGATCAAGCCGCGGGGCGCACCGGCGGCGCTCCGTAGGGCGCCTGCACCTGGCCGCCCGAACCGTCTGGCCGCGCCCGGATTTGACGCCGGTCAAGGAAAGGCGGCGGTTTCGTTCGCATCCTTTGTCCACTTGGCCGACTCAGGCAAGCAGAGGAGGACGCTTCATGGTCGAGAAATCCCACAACGCGGGCTTCTGGCCCCAGCTTTACGATCCGTTCCGCAGCCTCGGTGCGAAGGTGGCGGACTGGTTCAGCCCGGCATCCGACGCCTCGACGGGCGAGGATGCCTACCGCATCTCGATGGAGCTGCCGGGCGTCGCCGAGAGCGATATCGAGCTTTCGGTCGCCGACGGGGTGGTCACCGTGAAAGGGGAGAAGAAATCGGAGCGCGAGGAGAAGGGCGACACCTGGTTCTTCAGCGAACGCCAGTACGGTGCGTTCCAGCGCTCGTTCCGCCTGCCCGCCGATGCCGACGAGGGCGCCGTCGCGGCCGATCTGAGGGACGGCGTGCTGACGATCACAGCCCCCCGCCGCACCGAAACCCCCGAGAAGAGCCGCCGGATCGAGGTGAGGAAGAGCGTCTGACGCGCGTGACCTGTGCGGCTCAGAGACCTTCCTGCAGGGCGAAGACATAGCCCACCGCGGCGGCGAGGATCAGCCCGAGAAGCACTGCGAGGGCGATCTTCCACGCCGACCACGGGCGTTCGCCCTGCACCCGTCCGGTGCGCCCGTTGACGAGAAACCGGTAGCTCTTGCCACGGAACTTGTAGGCGGCGAGCCAGACCGGCAGCAGCACGTGCTTGAAGGTGACATCGCTCACCGTGGTCTCCACCGCGTGGATGCGCTGGGCGTCCCCGCCGATATCGAACTTCACGTCGCGGCGGATGACGGCGTCCATCTTCTCGCGGGCGAGGGTGAAGCCCTCGTGCAGCTCCACCGTGTAGCCCTCGGCCCGGAAACCTGCGAGGTAGTCGGGCCGGTAGGGCTCCAGCGCGGCGAGATCCCACGGCTCGAGCGCTTCGGCGAAGCGCCGGGGCAGGCTGCGCGAGGCTAGCACCAGGACATCGTCGAAGAAGCGCGCCACGCGCCCCGATTTCGGGCGCCACCGGATCCGCCGGACCCGGACCGTCTGGCGTTTGCCGTTCCGCACAACGGTCTTGGTGGTGTAGTAGGCGGTTCCGCGCTCGCCGCGGTAGGACGAGCGGGTGTCCGCGTCGAAGGTCCAGTAGGGCACGTAGATGCCCTGCATGCGGCGCCCCTTGCGGGCGTAGGCCTGCAAGCCGTTGGGCGCGAACCAAAGCCGGCCCAGCCACTCGTTCATGGCCGCGCGCGCGGCGTCCTCGTCGAGGGCGAAGGGCAGCAGGGCGCGGGGCTTGATGTGGCGGTGCGGGCCGGTGCCGGTGACCACCGGAGTGGCGCAGAACGGGCACTCCTTGGCGTGCAGCTTCTCGTCGTATTCGACCTGTGCGCCGCAGCTTTCGCAGGAGAGAACCCGGGTTTCCTCGATCTCGGCCTCGGGCAGGCGCGCGTCGAGGGCGGTGCGGAAATCGAGCTCGCGGATCGCGCCCTTCCAGGGCGTGGCATCAGCCACGTCGGCGGTCGCCCCGCAGTGATCGCAGGTGAGCACCCCGGTGACGGGGGCGAAGCGCATGTCTGCGCCGCAGGCCTCGCAGGGAAAGCGGTGCGCGTCGCTGGCATTCGCCGGCGGGGGCGTTTCGGGGCCCTCCTGCGCGTCTCGGGCCGGGG
>CAYXOX010000062.1:0-15403 GCA_964466745.1 uncultured Rhodobacterales bacterium | reverse complement strand
CTCGATGAAGGTGTCCGAGCGCGGCACATAGGCTTCGGGCTGGTAATAGTCGTAGTAGCTGACGAAATATTCCACCGCGTTCTCGGGAAAGAAGCCCTTGAACTCGCCATAAAGCTGCGCCGCGAGCGTCTTGTTCGGCGCGAGGATGATGGCGGGGCGCTGGGTCTGCTCGATCACCTTGGCCATGGTGAAGGTCTTGCCGGTGCCGGTGGCGCCGAGGAGCACCTGGTCGCGCTCGCCGGCGGTCACGCCCGCGCTCAGCTCGGCGATGGCGGCGGGCTGGTCGCCCGCGGCACTGAACTCGGTGTGCATCACGAAACGGCGCCCACCCTCGAGCTTGTCACGGACCTTCACATCGGGCGCAGCGGCGTGCAGTACGGGCATCGCCTCGGGGGAGTTGTTGTGCATGGGCAGACCTCCGGTCAGGCTGCGAATGTGGCCCGGGGGCAGGGGGCAGGCAAGGGGCGCACTGTCGGTGTGCACGCGTGGCCCCACGGCCCCGCGCCGCAGGTCCAGAGGTGATCGTGCCTGCGGCGCGTTCAAGGGGACAGCGGCACTGGGTGCAGGCCTTCGGGCGATACGGGCGCCGGCAGAGGTTACGCGCCGGGCGTCGCGCCCGCGCGTTCCCCTTCGGGCCGGGCCGGTTCCGGCGCCGGCCCGGGCGCGCGCCGTGTTCTGCGTATTCCGGCGCAAGTCCCGCTAACGCCGCGGGCAAGGCGGATTGCACCGGCGCTTCGTATGGCCGATACTGCCACCTATCGAGATCGGGGTTCCGCCATGCGCGCACGCATCTACCAGCCCGCCCGGACAGCGATGTCCTCGGGCACCGCCAAGACGAGAGACTGGGTGCTTGAATACGCACCGGCCGCACCGCGCGAGGTGGACCCGCTGATGGGATGGACCTCCTCTTCCGACATGGACAGCCAGGTGCGCCTGCGCTTTCCCACCCGGGAGGCGGCGGAGGCCTATGCGCGCGAGCACGGACTCGACGCGGTGGTGCGCGAGCCGCACAAGCGCAAGCCCAATATCCGTCCGCGCGGCTATGGCGAGAACTTCGCCACCGACAGGCGCGGGGCATGGACGCACTGAGCCACCGCGGCGCGATCGACATCGCGCCGGAAGATCCGCTCTCGGCCGATGCGCAGGCACTGATCGCCGCGCAGCGGACGTTCTCCACGGCCAATTCGCCCGAGGGATCCGAACACAGCCTCGATGCGGCGGAGCTGGCAGGCGCGGGAGCGCTCTTCCTGCTCGCGCGTTCGGGCGGGGCGCCGGTGGGGTGTGGCGCTCTCGTGCGGCTCGGGTCCGGGGAGGGCGAGGTGAAGTGCATGCACACCCTCGCGCAGGCGCGGGGGCGGGGCGTCGCGCGCGCCGTGCTCGAGGCGCTCATCGCGGCCGCGCGGGAGGAGGGGCTCGCCACCCTCTGCCTCGAAACCGGTGCGCAGCCCGCCTTCGGGGCCTCGCGAAGGCTCTACGAGCGGGCGGGCTTCGTGCCTTGCCCGCCCTTCGCGAACTACCGCGAAGACCCGCACTCGGCCTTCTACCGCTGCGCCCTGGGCTGACCGCACCGGCAGGGCGCGGGCACGATCGGGGCTTGCCTGCGCACACGACAGCCCGCACAACATGGCCAGCGGCCCCTTAGCTCAGCTGGATAGAGCAGCCGACTTCTAATCGGCAGGTCGAGGGTTCGAGTCCTTCAGGGGCCGCCAGACCCGCAAGCTGCCGTCATCGCTTAAAGTATCGCGGCGACGGCACTCGGGCCGGGCATGTCGCTACCCTTCCTCCATACGCGTGCACCCACCGCCAGCCAGCGCACCCGCTCCGCCGGGTGCCGGGCTTGCGGTTCGCGCGCCCGCTCTTGCCGGCTTGGCGCGATGATCGCATGTGCCGATCCGCCCCCCCGTGGAGATGCGCGCAGGGGCATCCCGGGCGGCCCGTGCGCAGTTCGCCCGGTCCGGGGTGCGGGCGTTTTGCCCGCGAGCGCGGACGAATGCCGCTACGCGCCGGCCGCGCCGGGCGCCGCGGGATCCGGCGCCATCGTTTCGGCGAGCGCCCGTGCACAGCGGGTGCCCGTCTACTCGATGATCTCGAAATGCTCGAGATGCTTGTCGGTGATCGTGATCCCGAGGCCCGGGACGTTATCGTCCAGCTGCAGGTAGCCGTTTTTCGCCTCCGGGTCGCCTTCGAAGATGTAGTAGAAAAGCTCGTTGCCGACTTCCACGTCGAAGACCGGGAAATACTCGGAAATCATGCAGTTCGTGTTGGCCATCGTCAGGTGGTAGTTGTGCATCTGCCCCGCATGCGGAATGACCGGCACCTGGAAGGCCTCGGCAATGGCGTTGATCTTCTGTGCCGCCGTGATGCCGCCCACCCGGTTTGTGTCGTACTGGAGAACCGACACGGCCTTCGACATGATCAGGTCCTTGCAACCGATCACGGAGAACTCGTGCTCGCCGCCGGATATCGGGACGATGTTCATCGCGTTGAGTTCGCGGTAGCCCTCGACATCGTCCGCGATCACCGGCTCTTCCAGCCAGCGCGGCCCGAACTCGGCGAGCTTCGGCAGCATTCGCTTCGCATAGTCGACGTTCCAGCCCATGTAGCATTCGAGCATGAGATCGGCATCCCAGCCGATCACCTCGCGGACTGCCTCGACGCGCTTGAGGTTCTCCCGCATCCCTGCCGCACCGTCCTTCGGGCCCCATCCGAAGCGCATCTTGTAGCCGCTGTAGCCATGGGCCTTGGCGGCGGCGGCCTCCTGCTGCATGGCGTCGATCGGCCCGGAGTAGAGCTTGGAGTAGTAGACGGGAATACGCTCCTTCGTGCGCCCGCCGAGCAGCTTGAACACCGGCTTGCCCGCAAGCTTGCCCATCAGGTCCCACACGGCGATGTCGATTGCGGAGATCGCCGTCATGCCGATCCCCTTGCGACCCCAGGCGTGGGAACGGCGATACATCTTCTCCCAGATGTAGGCGTAGTCGAACGGGTCTTCGCCGATCACGAGCGGCGCATACCAGTCGTCGATGGCCTTCTTCACAACCGTGGGCGCAAGGGCCGCGTTGCCGACACCCACGGTGCCGTCCTCGGTTTCGATCTCGCAGGTCAGCCACTGGTGGAAGCGGAACGACGCCATGGCATCGCCCTTCATCCAGAGCGCGTCCGAGGCATTGGTGCAGAAGTTGCCGGCCGGAGGCACGGTGGGGCCGGTCCAGTTCCAGACGCGGGTTCGAACGGATTTGATCTTTGTCATCGGTGTTTCCGTTGTTCAGGCTGCCGAACGGCTCGCGCGATGGCTCCGGGCCATGCGAACGAGCAGATCGAAGGCCGCCCGCGTGGCGCCGACATTGGCCCGGTTCTTGCCGGCGATGTCGAAGGCGGTTCCGTGGGCGGGCGTGGCGACGGGAATCGGCAGACCCCCCGCAACGGTCACGCCGCGCTCGAAGCCGAGAAGCTTGATCGCGATCTGGCCCTGGTCGTGGTACATGGTCACGACCGCGTCGACCTCGCCGCGCGTCGCCTTGAGAAAGACGGTATCCGAGGGCCAGGGGCCGCTGACGTCCATCTGCCGCTCCTGCGCTGCACGAATCTCCGGCTCCAGGATATCGATTTCCTCGCGCCCGAACTTGCCGTTGTCCCCCGCATGGGGGTTGAGCGCGGCCACCGCGATCCGGGGGCGGGCCTTGCCTGCGCGCCTCAGGGTTTCCTCGGCGAGTCCGATCGCGTTCCTGACGCCCTCGCCGCTGATGCTGTCCGCGACATCCCTGATCCCGATATGGCTGGTGACGCGTGTCGTCATCAGATCGCCAAGGACATTCAGCTCGCCGTGATATCCTTCGAACCCGAGGTAGCGGGCCATGTAGCGGTGCTCGTCCTCGGCGTTCATCCCCGCCTCGGTAAGGGCAGCCTTGTTGAACGGGCCGAAGAGGATGCCGTCCACCTTGCCCTGCATGGCCAGATCGAGGGCCCTGTCGAGGCAGCGCAGGCTCGAACGCCCGCCGGCCTCGGTGACGCGGGCCACCTCGACCTCGTGCTCGGCGATGGTGTTCAGCGCCAGCCAGCCGAGGCCGGAGTGCCCCTCGATCTCTTCCTCCTTCACGCGGGCGAGATCGAGCACGAGGCCCGCCTGCTCGGCGCCCTGTCTCCAGAGGTGAGCGTCGCCGACCAGCACGATGTCGGCGGCGGCCCGGACGCCCTCTTCGTGAAGCAGCTTCGCGATCAGCTCCGGCCCGATACCGGATGGGTCTCCGGGGACAATGGCGATCCGGGGTCGAATTGACGTCATTGGACAAGCTCCGTCAGCGCCAGCGAGACCGAGGGCACGTAGGTGACAAGAAGAAGGATGAAGGCGAGCACACCGATGAACGGAAGATTGGTGCGCGACGTTTCCCAGATCCCCGCCTTGGCGATCGAGCAGGACGTGATGAGCACGGAGGCAACGGGCGGCGTCTGCTGCCCGATCGCGAGGTTGAGCGTCACCATGATCCCGAAGTGGATCGGGTCGATGCCCACCGCGTTGACGAGCGGCATCACGACCGGGACCACCAGGATGATCGCGGCGGCACCGTGGAGGAACATGCCGAGCACCAGAAGCAGCAGGTTCAGCAGCGCCAGCACAACCAGCGGGTTCTGGGTGAACTCGAGGATCTGCGCCGCCAGCCTCTGGGGCACCTGCGCCTGTGTCAGGAAGAGGCCGAGCGCGGCCGAGGTGGCGACGAGCAGCATGACGACGCCGGTCTGGCTGACGCCCTCGAGCATCGCCTTGCGCAGGCGCCGGATATCGAGATCGCCATAGATGAAGAGCCCGATCACCAGCGCGGCGACGACGGCAAGACCGGCCCCCTCGGTGGCGGTGACAAGGCCGGAGAAGATGCCGCCGAGGATGATGATCGGCATCAACAGCGCCCAGAACGCGGCCTTGAACGACCGCCAGACGTGGCACAGGTCGAAGCCCTCGGCGCGCGGCAGGTTGTAGCGGATCGCGAGGATGTAGGTCACCAGCATCAGCAGGAACCCGCCCAGAACACCGGGCACCACGCCCGCGACGAAGAGCTTGAGCACGGATGTCTCGGCGATGGCGCCGTAGAGGATCATCGGGATCGACGGCGGAATGATGATCGCCAGCGACGCCGAGGACGACGTGATCGCGGCGGCCAGGGTTCGCGAATAACCGCGCTTCTTCATCTCCGGGATGAGCACGGTTCCGGTTGCGGCCACGTCGGCCACGGCTGAGCCCGAGATCTCGGCGAAGACCATCGACACGCCGATGTTGACCATCCCCAGCCCGCCCCGCACGAACCCGATCAACGCCGACACGAAGTTGATGAGCCTGACGGAGATGCCCGAGGTGTTCATCAGGTTGCCCGCCAGGATGAAGAGCGGGATGGCGATGAGCGGAAACTTCGTGGCCCCGGTATAGAGCGCGATGACCATGTCGTAGAGGCTGCTCGGCCCCGTGGTAGAGAGGAAACCGCCCAGCGCGACGAGGCCGATGGCAATGGCGATCGGCACGTTGATGAGGATGAGCAGCATGAGCGCGCCGGCCGTCAGGAGCAGGATCATTTCTTGGTCTCCATGCGCTCACGCTCGGCGATCTCGCGTTCCGCCTCGGCGATCGCCTGTTCGATCTCGGCATGTTCCGAGTCGACGCCCGAGGCGGCATTGCGCAGCGCCCGGGGCATGGTGAGCAGGGTTCCGATGATCATCAGGACGGCGGAGATCGGGATGATCGACTGCACGATGTCGAGGGTCAGCCAGCGCAGGCTCAGGAGCGAGTCCCACTTCGCCACCGCGAGAACCGCGTTTCCGTACCACGCGACGACCGCGAAAAAGCCGATCACAAGCAATTCCGCAAGGAGAGCCAGCGCAACCGCGGGGCCTTTCGGCAGGGCCGAAACCAACCCGCCGAAACTCATGTGCTGGCGCAGGAAGAGCGCGTAGCAGGCCCCGAAATACGTCAGCCACGCGAGCAGCACGCTCGCGATCTCGTCGTACCAGGACGGAGAGGCGCCGAACGTCCTCGCCGTGGTCGAGTAGACCACCGCCGCGGTGAGCGACAGGAGCAGCACGAGGCAAATCACCTCGAGACAAAGCACAATCGCGCGCTCAATGAAGGAGATCATGCTTGTTCCATCGGCCGGAAGGAGAAGAAGCCCGGCCGGATCGCCGGCCGGGCTTCGCTGCGGGGCAGATCAGTTGGCGAGCGCCTGGGCGCGTGCGATCAGGTCGCTGCCGCCCTCGACCTGCTCGGCGAAGGCCTCGTAAACCGGGGCCGACGCGGCGATGAAAGCGGCCTTGTCTGCAACGTTCACTTCCATGCCGGCCGCAACGACCTTGTCGACAAGCTCGTTGTCGGCCTTCTCGCCCTCGGCCAGCGCCCAGCCCTGTACCGCGGAGGCGACCTCGGTGACGGCGGCCTGAACGTCCGCGGGAAGATCGTTCCACACGCCGAGGCCCGTGGTCAGGTAGCTGGGCGAATACACGTGGCCGGTCATGCTGAGGTATTTCTGCACTTCCTGGAAATTGGCGCCGGTGATGTTCGTCAGCGGGTTTTCCTGTCCGTCCATCGTGCCGGTCTGAAGCGCAACGAACACCTCGGAGAACGCCATCGGCGTCGGGTTGGAGCCCCACTCCTGGAACATGGCGACACGCCACTCCGAAGAGGGTGTCCGGATCTTGAGGCCGTCGAGGTCGCCGGGCACGTTGATCGGGCGGACGCTGTTGGTGATCTGGCGGAAGCCGTTTTCCCAGGTCGAGAGAACCTTGAGCCCGGCCTCCTCGGCCTTCGGCGCGAGTTCGGTCTGCACGATCTCGGCGTCGATCGCCTTGAGATGCTCGCGATCCTGAACGAGGAACGGCATGTCGAACAGCGCGAACTCGGGCGCCACGTTCGTCATGATCGAGGAGATCAGCGTGAACTGGACCGTGCCGAGGCGGAGCTTCTGCATCAGCTCCCGCTCGTCGCCGAGCTGTGCGTCGGCGTAGAACTCGATGGTGTGGGCATCGCCGAGCGCCGTCTGAAGGTCTTCGGCGAATTTCGCGGCGCTACGGCCCTGAAGGCTGTTTGCCGGCGCTCCCACCGCGACGATGTAGGTGTCCGCCACGGCGGGGGCCGCGGCGAACGCCAGCGTCGCGCTAAGCGCCCCGACAAGCAGGGTTTTCTTCTGGTAGATCATGGTGTTCCTCCTCCGTTTTTCATTCTGGCCGGGAATTGCGGCTTTCGGCCGCCTCCTGTTTTTCCGTGCTCGCCCTCCGCTTGTTCACCTGGTCGCCGTGCAACCTGCGAGGTTTGACATTCGGTATTTGGTATTCCAAATTCCAAACATGGGCGATATTCTCTGTCAAGTCGATTCGAAGACCGGCGGGAGATCTCCCGCGCCGCGCGGGGAGGAAAGCTCGAAACTCCCCGGCCCGAGGCCGCCGGGCGCGGCGGGGGGCGGTGCCTCGCCGCCGGCAGGTACTCTCGTGTGCCCGGGCGCCGCGGGCGATTGCGCACGCACCGGCCGGGTGATGGCCTCGGCAGCAGCGGGCGGCCCGCGGGCGGTCCCGGCGGGTCATCTCGGCAACGGGGCAACGGGGCTGCGGGGCTGCGGGCGGATGAAGGCCCTCGGGCGCGGGGTGTTTGCGCAAGGATGACGGAATGGCGCATCAGAAACGAAAGCTGAGTGATCTCATTTCCGAGGATGCCCGGGTTGCGCCGCGGCGCAGCCTTGCAGAAGAAGCCGCCGACACCCTGCGGGAACTCATCCTTCTCGAAAGCCTCAAGCCGGGCACCGCCCTGTCGGAGCGCGACATCGCCGATGCGCTCGGGATAAGCCGGACACCCCTCAAGGAGGCCGTGCGTGTCCTCGAGGCCGAGGGGCTGATCGAATACGGGCCGACGCGGCGCCCGAGGGTCGCCAACCCCTCGCTCGAGGAGCTCAGGCAGAACCTTCAGGTGCTCGGCGTGCTCGAAGGGTTGGCCGGGGAGCTTGCCTGCTCGGTGGCGACCGATGGCGAGATCGCGGCGGTCCGCCGGCTGTGCGACAGGATGAACGCAGCGCCCGAGGATATCGATCCGCTCGAATACTTCAGGTGGGACATGGAGTTCCACCGCCGCATCGTGGAGGCCTCGCGCAACGCCCCCCTGATCGCGACGCATGCGCAGTACAATGCGCGCCTCTGGCGCGCGCGCTTCATCTCGTCGAAGCGGCGCAACGAACGCAACAGCACGCTCGGCCAGCATATCGACATCATCGATGCACTCACCCGGCGCGATGGCGCCGAAACCTCGGCCCAGATGCGCCGGCATCTCGAGACGACGGTGGTCAACATCTCGAAGACGTTCCGGAATGCCGAAATGAGGGTGGAAAAATGAACGCGGCCTACTCGGATCAAGACGGCCGGACGCTTGCCCTTCTGCAAGGCGATCCGGCAGGCATCGGCCCGGAGCTGCTCGCGAAACTCCTGTCGCAAGAGGATGTTCGCTCCACCGCCAGGATCGTGGTGATCGGGGACCCGCGGATCTTCGCGCGCGGCGAGCAGCAGGCTGGACTGAACGTCGAAGGGGTGCGCCACGTGCCGCCGGACGTGCCGGTGGAGTTCCGCGGCGACGAGATACTGCACATCGACCTCGCGATAGACGGGATCGACGCGGTGCCGCTCGGGACGGCGTCACGCGAAGGCGGGGACTCCTCGCTGCAGGCGCTCCACCGTTCGCTGGAGCTGGCGCGCGACGGTATCGCGCAGGGCATCGTCTTCATGCCCTTCAACAAGCAGTCCATGCATCTCGCCGGCAATCCCTACGCCGACGAGATGGGATACGCGCGCGCCTTCTTCGGGATCGAAACCCCGGTGAGCGAGTTCAACGTCGCCAATGGCATGTGGAACGGCAGGGTGACGAGCCATGTCGCGATGAGCGAAGTGCCGGCCCTGCTCACCGTCGAGCGGATCAGCAGGAGTATCCTGCTTGCCCATGCAACGCTCCGATCGGCGGGCTACGAGTATCCCCGGATCGTGGTCGCCGCCTACAACCCGCACGCCGGGGATGGCGGGCTGATGGGCGACGAGGAAGAGCGCGTCATCCGCCCCGCCATCGAGATCGCGCGCAAGAGCCAGGTGAACTGTTTCGGCCCGCTTCCGGCGGATACGGTGTGGCTCAAGGTGCGCGATGGCGAGTTCGACGCTGTCGTGACGATGTATCACGACCAGGGGCAGATCGCGATCAAGCTGCTGGGTTTCGAGCGCGGCGTTTCGGTTCTGGCCGGCCTGCCCGTCCCGATCACCACGCCGGCCCACGGCACCGCCTACGACATCGCCGGCACCAACGCGGCGAACCTCGTGCCGACGCACAACGCCTTTACAATGTGTCTGAACATGGCGAGCAACCGCCATGCGACCGAGGGCGTTGCCGTTGCCGGGCGCATCGAGTGATGTCCCCGGCCCGAGCGCCCCGCTGCGCAGGGCACGCATCGATCGCGAGGCGGCCCGCTCGCAGCCTCGCGGGAAAGGGTCGTGGCGCGATGCTTCGAGCGTGGGCGGTGCCGCGACCGGAAGAGCTTGAAGACCACAGAAGGCAGGACGCCAGATGAACCTTGTCCAATTCACCACCGAGGCCGGAGCGCGCGCCGTCGGGCGCGTCGATGGCAACCAGCTCCAGATCGTGAAGGGCGCCGGCACCGTTGCCGAGCTCGCCGCAGCTGCCATTGCCGGGCGCACCAAGCTGGCCGAGACGGTCGAGGCCCATGGCTTTGCCGGAGCGGTCTCCTACGAAGAGGTTGCGGCGCAGGGCCGCCTGCTGCCGCCGATCGATCTGCCCGACCCGCGGCACGTGGTCGTCACCGGCACCGGCCTGACGCATACCGGCAGTGCGGATGTCCGCGACGAGATGCACGCGAAGCTCTCCGGCAACGTGGACGAGCTTTCGGACTCGATGAAGATCTTCAGGATGGGGCTGGAAGGTGGAAAGCCGCCCGCCGGGTCTGTCGGCGTTCAGCCCGAATGGTTCTGGAAAGGCGACGGATCGATCCTGCGCGCGTGCGGCCAGACCATGGAAAGCCCGCATTGGGCCGACGACATGGGGGAAGAACCGGAAATCGCGGCCGTGTACATGATCGGGCCCGACGGGCAACCCTATCGTCTCGGCTACGCCCTGGCCAACGAGTTGTCCGATCACGTGATGGAAAGGCAGAACTACCTCTACCTCGCGCATTCGAAGCTCCGGGTCTGCGGCCTCGGTCCCGAGCTGATGCTCGGGGAGCTTCCGGCAGACGTGCGCGGCATGAGCCGGATCTACCGAGAGGACCGGGTTCTGTGGGAGAAGCCCTTCCTCTCAGGCGAAGACAACATGACCCATTCGCTGTCGAACCTCGAACACCATCACTTCAAGTACCAGCTGTTTCGCCAGCCGGGGCAGGTCCACGTCCATGTATTCGGCACGGCGACCCTCAGTTTCGCCGACGGAATAGTCCTGCAGGACAACGACGTGATGGAAATCGACTGCCCCCAGCTGGGGCGCCCGCTTCGCAACACCGTGAAGACGCAGAAGATCCCCACCTTCGACGTGGTCACGCTCTGAAGTGCCGTTCCCCACGCGCCGGCGTGCCGCACGTGTTGCCCGCCGTGAGCGTGCCGCCGCGCTGCCGGCGCGGCGCTCTTGGCGATGTCGTCCGCTCCCGGCCGCCGGCGGCGCCGGGGGCGAGCGCAGACCGCCCGGTTCGGCGCGGGCGGCCCCTTTGCCCTAAGCGTCGAGAACAGCCGGCCAGTTGGCCTCGGCGCGCAGGATATTGCCGGGAATGTCCTGTTCCCAGCGGCGCTGGATGCGGCGCGAGAAGTTGAGATAGAGCCTGTCGTCGACGATCTTCCATGCCTCGGGCGTGGTGGACGCGGTGTAGCCCTCGGCCACCGCCCAGGCGCAGTACCCGCCGAAACGCGGGGCGTAGCGGCCCGGATCCGCTTCGAACATGGCGCGCGCTTCCGCGCTGGCGAAGCGCCAGGTGGCGCCGTTCCAGTCGAGCGCGATCTCGGGATCTCCGGTCACCGGGGCGCCGTCGGTGAAGTATCCGGTGGGATCGGTGCCATCGATGGCGATGCCGTTCTCGGCGTAGATCGGCGGGGTAGCGGCGGAGGCCACACGAGGCAGCAGCAAGAGCGCTGGCGCGGCAAGCAGGGAGCGACGATTGAGCATGGTGGTTTCCGTTCGGTTCGGGGCGATGCGTCAATTACATGCAGCCCGGTCTCGAAACTGGCTAGACCCGCGAAAGACTTGTCGCCGCGATGTGAGAGCTGAGGCGCCCCGGCGTGAGAATTGTTACACCGCTGCGCATCACGGCGCGGAGCCCGGCGCCGCCTGAAGCCCGGCCGCCGGAAGTGCGGCCCCGGGCTGGGGGCCCGGGCAGGCGGCGCAAGGCTTCGCTGCCGCGCGCCCGGCTCCGGTGCGAGCCGTTCGACATCGCCGGCCCGGCGAGGTAAAGCGTGCCGATCGCGCGCGACAAGCATCGGAGGAGAGCATCATGGGGCTGCCGCAAAGAGAGTTTGGCCGAACCGGCTGGAGTGTTTCGCCGATCGGCTTCGGGGCCTGGGCGATCGGCGGTTCCTGGGGGGATGTCTCCGAGGCCGAGGCGAAGAACACCCTGGCCGCCGCGCTGGACGCGGGTGTCACCTTCATCGATACCGCGGATGTCTACGGCGACGGTCGGTCCGAGCGCATCGTCCGGGATGTTCTTGCCGGCCGCCCGGGGGAGCGTCCCCTCGTGGCCACCAAGGCGGGCCGGCGGCTCGATCCCCATGTCACGGAGGCCTACACCTTCGAGGCCATCGAGGGCTTCGTCGATCGCAGCCTCGCCAACCTCGGCGTGGACACGATCGATCTTCTCCAGCTCCACTGTCCGCCCACGGATGTCTACTACCGTCCCGAGCTCTTCGCACAGCTCGAGCGGCTGGCCGAAAAGGGCAAGATCCGGTTTCTCGGCGTGTCGGTCGAGAAGGTCGAGGAGGCGATCAAGGCGATCGAGTATCCCAACATCGTATCCGTCCAGATCATCTACAACATGTTCCGGCAAAGGCCGCGCGACCGCTTCTTCAGGGACGCCCGCGAGAAGGGCATCGCCGTCATCGCTCGCGTGCCGCTGGCCAGCGGGCTGCTGTCGGGCAAGATGACCGCGCAAAGCACCTTCGCCGCCGACGATCACCGCAACTTCAATCGCCATGGCGAAGCCTTCGACGTGGGAGAAACCTTTGCCGGCGTTCCCTACGAGCTGGCCCTCGAGGCCGTCGAGAAGCTGCGCGTGCTGGTGCCGGAGGGAGCGAGCATGGCGCAGATGGCGCTGCGCTGGATCCTCGAGGACGAGGCCGTGAGCGTGGTGATCCCCGGTGCGCGTACGCCCGAGCAGGCCCGCGCGAACACCGCCGCGGGCGAGCTCGGACCGCTCGCGCCCGAGGTGATGGAGGCGGTCTCGGAGATCTACGAGACGATGATCAAGCCGCACGTCCACCAGCGCTGGTGACACCGCCCGCTCCCGCGCCCCCCGCCGGGCGCGTGGGGCCGCGGCCGCCCCGGGCGGCGCATCGCGAGGCCGGTGCGGGTCGCCCGCAATTCGTAAGGTCCACGCCGAAAGTGGCGCCCGTTCCGCTCACCCGGCGGGGCCTTGGGCGAGGCTCGTTCTGGGCCGTGCAACTCCTTCCCAACAGGTTGTCGGGGCGGGAGCGCGCGGCTCAGCGTTCGCTCTCTCCGGGCGCCAGCATCTCCCAGCCCTGGCGCCAACGTGCGAGCGTCGTGAGCGCGCAGGCCAGCGCAAAGCCGTAGGCGAGCCATGCGAAGAGCTGTGGCAGCAGACACATGGCCACGAAGAGCGCGATGGTCTCGGCCCCTTCGGTGAGCCCGCCGAGGTAGTAGAGCCCCTTGCCGGGGCGACGCTCCGCCTTCAGCCCGCGCTTTGCGGCGAGCGTGGCGAAGGCGAGAAAGGACGAGCCCGTGCCCACGAACGCCGCGATCAGCACCGCGGCCGGCAGGGCGTTGCGCTCGGGATCGGCAAGTGCGAAGCCCACCGGAACGAGCGCGTAGAACACGAAATCGAGCGCGATGTCGAGGAAGGCGCCTCGGTCGGTGGGTGCGGTGAGGCGCGCGACGGCGCCGTCCAGCCCGTCGAAAACCCGGTTGGCCAGGATCAGCGCGAGCGCGAGCCCGTAGGCGCCAAAGGCGAGGGCGGGAATGGCGAGTATCCCGACGAGGAAACCCGAGATGGTGAGTTGGTCGGCCGTCACGCCCCGCGCGGCAAGGATGCGTGCCACGGGTGCCAGGACCCGGCGCTGCAGCGGCAGGAGGGCCGCGTCGATCATCGGAGCGGCCTGCCCGGCGCCGGGCCGGCCTCGACGCCGTTCATGCCGCCCCGAGGGCAGAAGCGGGGCGTGGCCGGGGCGCCGGCATCACCGCAGCGTGGCGTCGAACTGGATCACCGCAGCGTGGCGTCGAACTGGATCACCGCGAGACCGTCCGCGGTCGTCGGTGCCTCGACGATCTTGGCGTTGGAGATACCCCGGCCGGAGAACTCCACCGAGCCGTCCAGCAGCTCGGAGCTGCCCTGGTCGATCACGTAGCCGTCGAGCCGCAGGGCCTCCTGCCATTCGTCGAGCAGCGGGGCGACCTCCTCGGTGGTGGAAATGGAAAACATGCGGACACTCGAGCCGATGCTGCGGTCGCTGAGCAATTCGGCATCGGCGGGCATGCGCAGCACGGCCGGCACCCAGTCCTGCACCCAGCGGTCCACGGGTTCCTCCGCTGCCAGGCCGCCGGCGAGCACCAGCAGCAGTGCCGCGGACGCTGCGCGGGCCTGGCTGGCCAGTTTCTCACGCGCGTACGTCACGACGGCGCCGAGATCGGCAATGGTCGTCGCGACGACTCGATGCGGGAAGGCGGGGGCGGGCGGGGCCTGAACGGCGGTCTGCATATACATGCTTTTTTATTTACGTCACCAGGCTGGACGGTCAACGCCTGCGAGCGATGCTCCGCCGAACATCGAGGCCCGTGCAGCGCTGTCTCACCCGGCGCAGCCCCGGCACCTCATCACGGTCGGGTCGAGCCCCAGCCGCCGAAGACCGATGAACTCGCCGCACCCGTCGCACCAGCCGAACTCCCCGGCCTCGATCCGCCGCACGGCCGCCTCGAGGGCGCGGATCCTGCCGAGGCTTCTCGTTTCCTGTGCCGCCGCCATGGCTTGCTGCTGCATCGCGTCCATGCGGCTGAGCCGGCCGACGCTCTGCTGGTCGAGTTCGACGGGCCTGCGGTCCGCTGCCGTCTGCGACGAGGCGGTGCGCAGGCCCCGCAGTTCCGCCTGCAGGCGCGGCAGGAACGCCGCCGCAAGCTCATCAGCGCTCGGCTCTTCCATGGCGGTCACCGCATCAGCAAGACGGGCACCTTGCACGAGCGGATCATTTCCGTCGTCGTGGATCCGATCACGAGGGTGCGGATGCGGCTGTGGCCATAGGCGCCCATGACGACCATCCCGAAGCCTTCCTCCTCCACCAGTTTTCCCAGCTCCGTTTCGGGCTGACCGGGCACGGCGCGGGTCTCGGCTTCAATGCCCGCGGCCTTGAGAAGCGCCGCGGCATCCGCAAGGCCCTTGCGGGTTTCGGGCGTCTCGGTGCCGACGGTGACGACGGTGACCGCCAGCCCGGCGAAGAGCGGGCTGCGGGCGATATGGTCCACCGCCTTCATCGCCGAACGGCCGCCATCATAGGCCACGAGCACGCGCTCGATCGCCTTGAAGGCCCGTGCGGCGACGAACACCGGGCGGTGCGCGGCGCGCACGATGCGTTCGAGGTTGGAGCCGACATGCCCCTTTGCAAAATCCGCCGCCTCGCCGCGCTTGCCGATGACGATGACCCGCGCGTGGCCCTCGATCTCGCCGATCGCCTCCACGATATCGCCATGGCGCAGCCGCGTGGTGATGTCGGTCACGCCGTCCTGGTCCACGATGGCGCGCGCGTCCTCCAGGATGGCGCGGCCCCTGTGGCTGACGAGCTTGGCCCGTTGCGCGTCGAGCTCGGCCAGCTCCTCCATCAGCTTCGTGCGCGCCCCGAGCCGGATCGCGCCCGAGAGATCCGGGTGCTCGGGCGCTTCGCGCCGCCCCAGCACGTGGATCAGCTCCACCGGCGCGGATGTGCGCTGCGCGATCCAGGCGGCATGGTGGCACACGCTCTCGGAGTAGATGGAGCCGTCCACCAGGGCGATGATCTTCTCTGTCATGGTCGGTCTTCCCTCAGTGCCCGGTCAGCGCGTCCATGGCGCCCGGCTTGTCGTGGATGGCGAGCTTGTCGACCAGCGTTTCGGTGGCCTCGTTCATCCCCACCACCTCCACCTCGGCACCGTCGCGGCGGAACTTGAGGATCGCCATGTCGAGCGCCTGCACCGAGCTTATATCCCAGATATGCG
>CAYXOX010000061.1:0-15480 GCA_964466745.1 uncultured Rhodobacterales bacterium | reverse complement strand
CGCAGGATGCCTTCGCCGCGGCCGATATCGACGATGATGTTGCCGTATTCCTCGCGCTTGACGATGCCGTTGATGATCGTGCCGGCGCGGTCCTTGAACTCCTCGTACTGCTTGTCGCGCTCGGCCTCGCGGACGCGCTGCAGGATCACCTGCTTGGCGCTCTGGGCGGCGATCCGGCCCATTTCCACCGGGGGAACCTCGTCCACGATGGTGTCGCCCACCTTCGGGTCGTCGAGATACTGCTTCGCCTGCTCCACCGTAAGCTCCGCCTGGTAGTTCTCCAGCGCGTCGTCCTCCACCACCGTGCGGACGCGCGTGAAGCTCGCCTTGCCCGTCTTGCGGTCGATGGAGACGCGAATGTCCATCTCGGCGCCGTAACGCGACTTCGCGGCACGGGCGAGGCTCTCTTCCATCGCCTCCACGACGAGCGCGGGGTCGATCATCTTCTCGCGCGCGACCGCCTCGGCGGTCTGCAGAAGCTCCAGCTGGTTGGCAGAGGTAATCGCCATTATCCGTCCTCCTCAGACGTTTCCTCGACGACCTCGTCGAAGTCGCTTTCGTTCACGATGCCAGCGGCCTTGCGCTGGCGCAGCATTTCCCGGACCAGTTCGTCGGTCAGCACGAGCTTGGCGTCGCTCAGCATCTCGAAGGTCAGGCCGACCGTTCCTTCATCGATGTTGATGAGCACCTCGTCGCCCTCGGTGCCCGCGAGCACACCCTTGAAACGACGGCGCCCGTCGATCAGCTCCAGCGTTTCGAGCTTGGCCTCGTAGCCTTCCCAGGTGTCGAAGTCCTTCAGACGCGTCAGGGGCCTGTCGATGCCGGGGCTGGAAACCTCCAGGGTGTAGGCATCGAGGATCGGATCCTCGACATCGAGCACCGCGCTCACCGCGGTGGAGATCTCGGCGCAGTCGTCCACCTCGATCCCGCCCTCGGGGCGCTCGGCCATGATCTGGAGCGTGGGCGTCTTTCCGGCCATCAGCCGCACGCGCACCAGCTCGAAGCCCATGCCCTCGATCACGGGGGTCACGATCTCGGCCAGGCGCCGGTCTATGGCGGCTTTCGCGACAAGGTCGTTCATCGGGTTTCCAAGCACAAAAAAACGGGCGCGCGGCCCGTCGATCTTTCCCGGTGGAGCGTCGGGGGTGGAGACCGACGCGCCGCTGTTGAAGGGGGATATAGGCCGGTCCTGCAGGCAGCGCAAGAGGCTCCCGCGCGACCCGCCCCGGGCTCGACCCGGGGCCCCTCACACATCGCCGCGGGCGCGGCCGGTCAGGCCCGCAACCCTGCCGTTCCGCCCGGCATCGCCCCGCTCGCCGGCTGCGTAAGGCGGCAGGCGCGAGGCCCCGGGTCGAGCCCGGGGCGGGCGGCGCGCGGTTTCCGGCCTCCGGGCACCCGGCGCCGTTGCGACGTCAGGGAGAGGGCGGAGTGGTCCGAGAGGAAGGGTCGGCGCGCCGGGCTAGACCGCCATCTCGCGCATCTCGTCCATGGTGCGCACGAGCTCCGCGCTGATGCCGGGTTCAGAAAGGGCATGCCCGGCGCGCGAAATGAGCCGGAGATCGCCTGCGGGCCAGAGCTGTGCCAGCGCCCAGGCCGAGGCCGGCGGGCAGATCATGTCGTAGCGCCCCTGCACGATCCGCCCGGGCACATCGGCAATCTGGTCCATCCGGCGCAGGATCTGGCCATCCTCTTCGAGGAATCCGCCGTTGGAGAAGTAGTGATTCTCGAGGCGGGCGAAGGCGCGGGCATAGTCGGCCGGGCTTTCGCCCGAGGCTCCCTCGTTGTCGATGGAAGCGAGCGCGTTTTCCCACTTAGCCCAGGAACGGGCGTAGCGTGTCTCCACCGTGACGTCGTCCGAGAAGAGCCGCTTGTGGTAGGCGGCAATCAGATCTCCCCGCTCGGCAATCGGGATGGGCGCCACGAAATCCGACCACACGTCGGGAAAGAACTGCCCCGCCCCCCCGCCGTAGAACCACTCCAGCTCGCGGCGCATCATCAGGAAGATCCCGCGCAGCACCAGCGCGGCGGTGCGGTGCGGGTGGCTCTGCGCGTAGACGAGCGCCAGCGTCGCCCCCCAGCTGCCGCCGAACACGATCCAGCGGTTGAGGTTGAGGATTTCGCGGATCCGCTCGATATCGTCCACGAGATGCCAGGTGGTGTTGGCCTCGACGCTGGCGTGGGGCCGGGATCGCCCGCATCCGCGCTGGTCGAAAAGGATCACCCGGAACGCGGCCGGGTCGAAATAGCGCCGCATCGCCGGTGAGCAGCCGCCCCCCGGCCCACCGTGCAGCACCACCACCGGGATGCCCCTGGGATTGCCGCACTGCTCCACGTAGATGCGATGGCCGTCGCCCACGTCGATCATGCGCTGATCGAAGGGGTCGATCGGCGGGTAGAGAAACTGCGAGGCGCGGCGAGTGGCTGCGTTCTTGTCCATGGACGTTCTATATAACTCGACGAAACGCGGCGCCATGGGGCGTGCACACAAGGAACCGGGAGAGCGAAGATGCAGGCTGCGCAGGGCACGGTGGACGCCGGCGAAATCGCCAAGTTCGAGGCGATGGCCGCCGAATGGTGGGATCCGGAGGGCAAGTTCCGCCCGCTGCACATGCTCAACCCCGTCCGGCTGGAGTACATCACGCGGCAAATCGCGGCGGAGTTCGGGCGCGATCGCTCCGCGGAGCGCCCCTTTGCAGGGCTGCGCCTGCTGGACATCGGCTGCGGCGGGGGCCTGCTTTCCGAGCCCATGGCCCGGCTTGGGGCCGAGGTGGTGGGCGCCGACGCCGCCGGGGGCAACATCCCTGTCGCCCGGCTCCATGCCGAGCAATCGGGCCTCGAGATCGACTACCGCCATACCACCGCAGAGGCGCTCGCCGAGGCTGGCGAGGCGTTCGACGTGGTGCTGAACATGGAGGTCGTGGAGCACGTGGCCGATCCGGCGGCCTATCTCGCCGCCTGCCAGGCGCTCTTGCGGCCCGGCGGGCTGATGATCTGCTCCACGCTCAACCGCACAGCCCGCTCCTACGCGCTGGCCATCCTCGGGGCCGAGATGGTGATGCGCTGGTTGCCGCGCGGCACCCATGAATGGGCCAAGTTCATCACGCCCGACGAGCTCTACGAGCTGATCCGAAAGGCAGGGCTTCATCCCGTGGACCGCAAGGGGTTCGTCTTCAACCCGGTTTCCTGGGCATGGCGTCTCTCGGAGACGGATCTCGGCGTGAACTACGTCACGGCCAGCACGAAGCCGGCCTGACACTCCGATCCGGTCGGGCGGCCGCCCTCAGTCCGGTTCGCCCAGCTTCTGGCGCAACTCGCGCAGCACGGGCAGCGCGGCGCGCACGCGGTCGGCGCCAAGCTCCTCCACCACGTCGGAAATCAGCGGGCCCACGGCCTCGATGGCCGCATCGCGCGCGTTCCTGCCGGCGGGGCTGATCGAAACGAGCTTGCGCCGCGCGTCGTCCCAGTCGGGGCGGATGTGCACGTAGCCCTGCCACTGGAGCTTGCCGAGCGTGTTCGTCATGGCGCCCCGCGTCACATGGAACGTGCGGGCAAGCTGCGCCGGCGTTTTCTCCTGCCCGGTGTAGGCGAGGTGGTTGAGCACCGAGAAATGCGAAAGCTCCATGCCCTTTGGCAAGGCCCGGCCCACGCGGGCGCGGGCAAGCTGGTCCACCGCGAGGATCTCGCTGAACAGCGTGACGGCGAGACTGTCGGTTCCGGTGGTGGTCATGGCAAGCCGGTCCGGTCTGGCGCGCGGAACGCGCGGTCGTGCGCGAGAGACGGAAGGCGCGCTCGCACATCATCCACGTCCGAAAGGCGCAGATCAACGAGGGTCACGCCCGGCGCGGTCCCGCCATCGGCCAGCACCTCGCCCCAGGGCCCCACGGCAAGGCTGTGGCCGTGGGTTCGCCGTTCGCGCCGGGGTTCGGCGCCCCTTGCCGGATGGTGACCGGTCTGCGCGGGCGCCAGCACGAAGGCGCCGCACTCTATCGCCCGTGCGCGGAGGAGCACTTCCCAATGGGCCGCACCTGTCACCGGCGAGAAGGCCGAGGGCACCGCGAGGATGCGCGCGCCCGCCTGCGCCAGCGCCCGGTAGAGGGCTGGAAAGCGCAGATCGTAGCACACCGTCATCCCGAGGGGGCCCCAGGGCGTTTCGGCGAGCACCGCCTCGCCCCCGGGCGCGAAGGCCGCGGACTCCCTGAAGGTTTCTTCCTGCGTCAGCTCCACGTCGAACATGTGGATCTTGTCGTAGCGCGCGCGGATCGCGCCATCGGGGCCGAGAAGGAACGAACGGTTCGCGAAACGCGCTCCGGGCTCCTGCCCGCGCAACGCGAGCGAGCCGACGAGCAGCCAGAGCCCGTGGCGGGAGGCCTGCTCCTGCAGCCCGGCCAGCACCCTGTCTTCGGCCTCGGTCTTGAGCACCTCCTGCTGGCGCCGGCGGCTCGCGGAGATGCAGTTGGTCACTTCCGGGGTCAGCACGAGCTGCGCGCCGGAGGCTGCCGCCTCGGCCACCAGCGCGCGCACCTCGGCAAGATTCTCCTCCGGCGCGTCGGACGCCGTCATCTGCACCAGCGCCGCCCGGCACGCCGGGCCGGAGGTGGACACCTCAGGCGGCAAGGAGCGGGTCGAGCTTTCCGGCGCGTTCGAGCGCGAAGAGATCGTCGCACCCGCCCACATGGGCATCGTCGATGAAGATCTGCGGCACGGTGCGCCCGCCGTTGGCCCGCTGCACCATCTCCGGCCGGCGTGACGGGTCTGCACCGACATCGATCTCGGTGTAGCTCGCGCCCTTCTGGGCAAGCAGGCGCTTGGCCGCATGGCAGAAGCCGCAAAGCTGCGTGGTGTAGATCTCGATTCTCGGCATGCCGGCTGCTCCCTCGCTGCGAGGCTCGTCGGGCGTGATCTAGGTGCTTTCCGCGACGCGCGCCAGTACCGCGACCCGAACGCTTGCCGCCCCGGCCCCCGCGGCGGCGGACGCGGCGGCCTGCAGGGTGGCCCCCGTGGTGAGCACATCGTCCACGACAAGCACGTTGCGGCCCGCCATCCGCGCCCCGCGCCGGGGAGCGGCCGTTATGGTCCCGGCAAGGGCGGCGGCCCGCTCGGCGCGGCCCAGCCCTTCGAGCGGGACGGTGGCCGCGGGCCGCGCCAGCGCATCGGGGCAATACTCGCAGCCGAGGCGGCGCGCCAGCGGCCGGGCGATGAGGTCGGACTGGTTGAATCGCCGCCGCACGAAGCGCCGCCAGTGAAGCGGCACCGGCACGATCAGCGCATCGGCCGGCAGGATGGGCCGCACCGCGCGCTCCATCCAGAGCGCGGCGAGGGCCGCGAGGCCCGGCCGCTCGCCATGCTTGAGGGCCAGCGCCATGGAACGCCCCTTGCCCTCGTAGAGCAGCGCCGCACGCCCCTGCACCCAGGGCGGCGGTGCGATCTGGCACCGGGTGCACTGGAGCGTTTCGCCCGGCGTCGGCTCGCCCGGCAACGGCAGCGCGCAGGTCTCGCACAGGGCGCCGGCAAGGAAGCGCACCTCCCGCCAGCAACCCGCGCAGAGGCCCGCCGCCTCGGCGACGTGCTCGCCGCACAGGGGGCAATGGGCCGGGTAGATCGCCTGCAGCACCCTTTGCATCGCCGGGCGTCCTCCACTATCTGCGCGCCTCATGGGCCAGGAACCTCCCCGTCTCACCGATCGCCGGGCGCTCGCCGCGCACCGCGCCCGCGCCGCGCGGCTCGCCGCGCCGGCCCGCTTCCTGCACGACACCGCCCGCACCGAGATCGACGAGAGGCTCGCCGAGGTTAACAGGGCGTTTACGGCGCCGGCCGTCGTTGCCGGAGATCCCGGGGCGTGGCGGGATTGGCGCGGGGCGCGCGTGGTGCCCGACGATCCGCTGCTCGCGCTGGAGCCCGGGGCGCACGACCTCGTGGTGCACGCGATGGCGCTGCACTGGGCCGACGATCCGGTTGGCCAGCTCGTCCAGTGCCGCAGGGCGCTTCGCCCCGACGGGCTCATGATCGCCGTGCTGCCGGGCGGCGAGACACTGGCGGAGCTGCGGTCCTGCCTAGCCGAGGCCGAACTGGCGGTGCGGGGCGGGCTTTCTCCCCGGGTTGCGCCCATGGGGGAGATCCGCGATCTGGGGGCGCTGCTCCAGCGCGCCGGGTTCGCGCTGCCGGTGGCCGACAGCCTGCGGCTTTCCGTAAGCTACGCCAGCCCGCGGGCACTCCTCAAAGATCTGCGCGCCATGGGCGAGACGAATGCGCTGGCCCTTCGGGAACGGCGCGGGCTGCGACGCGACGTTCTGCAGAGGGCCGAGGCGCTCTACGCCGCGCGGCACCCCGACCCGGAAGACCGGGCGCCGGGGCGCGTGACGGCGACGCTGGAGATCGTTACGCTCACCGGCTGGGCGCCCCACGCGAGCCAGCCGCGGCCGCTCCGGCCGGGCAGCGCCGCAACGCGGCTCGCCGATGCGCTCGGCACCGAGGAAAGGCCGGCCGGCGATACTGCCGGGCCCTCCGGCGATTGACGAATCCTCCATGACCCATATTTCACCCGGTGAATGTATTCAGAAAGTCTGGACCGCATGATGTTCGACGCCAAGGAAAGCACGCCGGCGGAGGCTCCCGAGGCCGATACCGCCACCATCTCCGTCCACGCGCCGGCGAACCATCCCCCGATCAAGCCGGCCAAGGTCGGGGTCCTGCTGGCCAACCTCGGCACGCCGGACGGGTACGATTACTGGTCCATGCGCCGGTACCTCAACGAGTTTCTCTCCGACCGGCGGGTGATCGACTACAGCCCCTGGATCTGGCAGCCGCTGCTCCAGCTCGTGATCCTCACCAAGCGTCCGTTCTCTTCCGGTGCAGCCTACAAGAGCATCTGGAACGAGGAGGCGGGCGAAAGCCCGCTCATGACCATCACCAAGGCGCAGGCCGCGCGGATCACCGAAACCATGCAGGAGCGCCACGGCGACGCGGTGATGGTGGATTTCTGCATGCGGTACGGAAACCCCTCAACCCGCTCGAAGGTGCGCGCGATGGTGGAGGCGGGGTGCCGCAAGATCCTCTTTTTCCCGCTCTACCCGCACTACGCCGGCGCCACCTCGGCAACCGCGAACGACGAGTTCTTCCGCGCGCTCACCCACGAGAAGTGGCAACCGGACGTGCGCACCGTGCCCGCCTATTTCGAGCATCCGCTCTACATCGAGGCGCTCGCGCAATCGATCGAGACGGCGTACTCCGGCCTCGAGAAGCGCCCGGATGTGCTGGTGTGCTCGTACCACGGGGTGCCCAAGCGCTATCTGATGGAAGGCGATCCCTACCATTGCCAGTGCCAGAAGACGACGCGGCTCCTGAAGGAGCGGCTGGGCTGGCTGGACCACGAGATCGTCACGACCTTCCAGTCCCGGTTCGGCCCCGAGGAATGGCTCAAGCCCTACACGGTCGATGAGGTGGCCCGCCTCGCCGAAACCGGGAAGCGCAACATCGCCGTCTGCGCGCCAGCATTCTCGGCCGATTGCATCGAGACGCTCGAGGAGATCAACGAGGAGATCAAGGAGAGCTTCGAGGAGGCCGGAGGGGAGAGTTTCACCTACATCCCGTGCCTGAACGACGACGCCGCGCACATCGAGGCGCTGACGGCGGTGATCGACGAGAACCTGCGGGGGTGGGTCCACACGGCCTGAGGCTTCAGTGCTGATCTCGCGCCGGACTGTCGCCGGCGCCGACGCACGCAGCGCTGCAGGGCGAATCAAAAAGGCGGTGGAAGCGCTCCACCGCCTTTTCGTATCTCAAACGGTCGAAACGACCTCAGTTCGAAGCGGCGGCGGCCACGAGCGCGATCAGGATCAGCGGAACGATGATCCCCTGAAGCGTGCCGGTGGGCTGCGTTTCTTCGATGATGATTTCCGGTTCCATCACGGGCTCGGACATGCCGCCGGCGAAGGCGGTCGAAGCGGCACCGGCGAACGCGGCAGCGAGAACGAGTTTCTTCATGTTAACCTCCAGTAATTGCGGGCCGCAAATCTTGATGGCTGCGACACACACCCAAGTCTTACCTCGTAATCCCGTATAAGCAGCTAGAAGGCGGGAATGCAAACCGAACTTCGCGGCATCTGCCCGCCGCCGGCCATCGTGTCGTCAAATTAGCAACACCTGCGTGCCAACCTTGGCGAGTTCGAAAAGCTCTTCGATATGCTCGTTGTAGAGCCCGATGCACCCGTTCGAGGAGCGCCTGCCGATCTTTCGCGTGTCGTGCGTGCCGTGGATGCGGTAGTACGTCCAGCTCAGGTGCAGCGCGCGGGTGCCGAGCGGATTGTCCGGCCCCGGCGGGATGTAGTCGGGCCAGTCGGGATCGCGCAGCTTCATCGCAGGGGTCGGGCGCCAGTCAGGCTCGGGATCCTTGAATGTCACCCGGGTGCGTCCGAGGCGCGTCAGATCCTCCGTCAGGGGCACGCTGGTGGGGTAAAGCTTGTAAAGTGACTGATCTTCAGACCAGTAGTGCAGGGCGCGGCTCTGGATATCCACGAGAATCGCGCCGTTGCGCGTGTCAGAGAAATACGGCCGCCAGTCGAGCATCCGGAAGCTCGAAACATTGCGCCGAACGCTGGAGCTGATGTCGTTTTCCATCTCCACCGTGTCACCCGCGATCGCCTGCGCGCTCGCGGCACTGCCCAGAAGCGCGGCTCCCGTGGCGAGAAATGCCCTGCGCTCCAATCTCCCGGTCCTGTCCGACATTCCTTACTCCTTCGAGTTCTGCCTGCCTTGCCGGCGCGTTCACCGGCACGTGCCCGTGCGACGGTCTGACGCATCCCAGCACGGACGAGAGGATACGGAGCTACGCCGGCGGCGGCAAATCAAAGATACGTCACCCGAGGCCTGCACTCCCTTTCGGGCAGAAAAACGGGGTTTGCCTCGCCGACGCAAGCCGGGTAACCACTTTCGGGGACATTTTCACGCAGGGCGAAACCGACATGAACCGACGCAGCTTCGCCGCCGGCGCGGCACTTCTGGCACTCGCGGGCTGCGCGGCACCGGGCAACCCGCCACTGGGGCCCGACGGCCAGCCGTTGCCGCAGGTCTACCGGATCGGGCCGGGAGCCGGCCCCCAGATCAACTTCCGCATGCTCGACGCCGTCAATTCGCTGCGCTCGGCCGCGGGCGCACCGCCGCTGGAGCTCGATTCCCGTCTTGCGGCCGCGGCCGCCACGCATGCGCGCGACATGGCGGTGCAGAACCGCCCCTGGCATTTCGGCTCCGACGGCTCCTCGCCGCTCGACCGTGTCCAGAGGGTGGGCTACAGCGGGCAGTTCCTGGGAGAGACCATCTCGGAAACCTTCGAGAGCGAGCTCGAAACCCTCGCAGCCTGGATGGAGGAGCCGGAAACGCGGGACGTCATCCTCGATCCGCGCGCGCGGGAGATGGGCTTCGCCTGGCACCAGGAAGTGAACGGCAAGATCTGGTGGACGCTGGTTCTCGGCACACCGGAAACCGGCTCCGGCCCGCTGGGCGGGGCCGCGCCTGCGCCGGGCCTCTAGGCCCGGCTACCGCCCTCAAGGGTAGATCGTGATCGGCGTGCCGTCGCGCACCATGGCGTAGATGTCTTCCATCTCGCGGTTGGTCACGGCGATGCAGCCCCATGTCCAGTCGTCCTGCCGCAGGAACCTTCGCGGCGTACCGTGGATGAAGATGTCGCCGCCGGGCTCCTTGCCCAGCGCCTTCGCCTCGGCAATGTCGGCCTCGTTCGGGTAGGAAATGCCGATGGAGAGGTGATAGGCCGAGTTCGGATTGCGCCGGTCGATGAGGTAGTCGCCCTCGGGCGTGCGCCCGTCGCCCTCCACCTGCTTGTCGCCCGCGGGCGCGAAGCCCAGCTCGAAGTCGAACCCCCTGAGCACCTCGTTCCCGTGAATCAGGAACATGCGCCGGTCTTCCTTGTACACGAGAACGCGGGTGACTTCCGGCCCGTCGTATGTGCGGAACTTCGATGCACAGCCGCCGAGCGCGAGCGCTGCCGCACAGAGCAAGAGAACCCTGAGAATTGCCATGACTGCCTCGTGCCCCGGCCCCGGGTTTGCCCGGAGTCCTTCGTTGCCGGCAGGCTAGCGCGTTTTCGGGCTCCGCGCGAGATACCGCCTTTGCCGCGGTATCACGTCATCGTGAGTCCCGCGCGCGTGCCAGCTCTTTCTCGATCGCGTCCAGCCGGGCCAGCACGGCATCGCGGTAGGCATCGGTCGCGGCGTTCGATTCCTCTGCATGTGCGTCCTGCATCGAGTTCACGATGAGGCCGACGAGCAGGTTCACCACGGCGAATGTGGTGACCATGATGAACGGAACGAAGAACACCCAGGCGTAGGGGAAGATCTCCATCACCGGGCGCACGATCCCCATCGACCAGCTTTCCAGCGTCATGATCTGGAAGAGCGAATAGCCCGAGCGGCCCAGCGTGCCGAACCATTCCTCCAGCTGCGCCGCCTGCTCGGGCGTGCAGGTGGCGCAGGGACCGCCGAAGAGCTTGGAGGCCATCACCGCGCCGATGTAGAAGATCAGCGCCATCAAGAGGAAGACCGAGCCCATGCCGGGCAGCGCGGTCACGAAACCCTCCACCACGCGCCGGAGCCGCGGCGCCGCCGAGATCACCCGCAGAACCCGCAGGATCCGCAGCGCGCGCAGCACCGAGAAGCTCTGCGCGCCGGGCACCAGCGCCACGCCCACGATCGCGAAATCGAAGAGGTTCCAGCCGGAGCGGAAAAAGCTCAGGCGATGGGCATAGATCTTGAGGCCGATCTCCACCACGAAGATCGAGAGGCAGGCAAGATCGAGGGCCCGGATCAGCCCGCCGGCGGTCGCCATCGCCGTGTCGCTCGTTTCGAGGCCCAGCAGCACCGCGTTGAACAGGATCACCCCGATGATCCCGTTGCGCACCCAGTCCCTCTCGAGAAATGCACCGATCTTGTCGCGCACGCGCCTGCCCCCTGCCGCGGTTTTCAGGCGATATCGGGCTTCGCGAAGGCCGCGGCAAGCTCCACATGGGCCGACCAGCGAAATTGATCCACCACCTGCACCCAGCCGAGGCGGTACCCGGCCGCGGCGAGCACGCGCGCATCGCGCGCGAAACTGGCAGGGTTGCAGGAGACCATCGCGATCCGGGGAACGCCGCTTTCGGCAAGCTCCGCCACCTGCGCCGCGGCGCCTGCGCGCGGCGGATCGATCACCACCGCGTCGAAGCGGGCCAGCTCGGCCGCGAGCAGCGGGCGGCGAAAGAGATCCCGCGCCTCGACGGAAACCCTTCGCAGCCCCTCGGCGCCGCGCCAGCCGGCATCGAGGGCAGCGAGCATGGCCGCATCGGCCTCCACGGCGTGGACCTCGGCAACCCGGGCGAGCGGCAACGCGAAGGTGCCGCATCCGGCAAAGAGATCCGCCAAGCGCCCGGCGCCGGCAACGGCCTCCGCCACGCAGGCGCGCAGCGTTTCCTCGCCATGCCCGGTGGCCTGAAGGAAGGCCCCGGGCGGCGGAACCACGGCGACGCCGCCGAAATCCTGCACCGGCGGCGCGGCCACCGCCACGATCTCGCCTTGCCAGACGAGCCGGGCGAGCCCGTGCCGCGCGGCGAGCTCCGCCAGCCGTTCGCCCAGCCTGCCCCCGAGCGGGGCGCCGCCGCTCGCCGCGACATCGGGGCCGGCGCGGCTTGCCGTCACCGTCAGCTGCAACTCTCCCTTGCGCGTCCCGCCGGCGTCCACCAGCGCCTCGAGTGCCGGGAGGGCGGCGCGCAGCGCCGGCAAGAGAACGTGGCAGCCGGGCACCGCGGTCAGCATGTCCGAGGATCGGCCGTGGAATCCCACCAGGGGGCCGCCGCGCGTCCGGCGGCCGGAAAGCTTCGCCCGCCGCCGGCTCGCGGGAGGCGAGGTCGCAACGCCGCGGATCGGTGCGGGCAGCCCCTGGGCCATCAGCGCCCGGCGCACGACCTCGGCCTTCCACTCGGCCACGAAGGCGTCGGAGGCATGCTGGAGCGCGCAGCCGCCGCAGGCGTTGTAGTGCGGGCAGGGCGCGCGGCGCCGTTCGGGCGCGGCCTCGATGATCCGCGGGCGCGCGATCCGGCCCTCGGCGATTTCACCCTCCACGCGCTCGCCGGGCAGGGCGCGCGCCACGTAGACAGTTCCCTCGGGTCCATCCGCAACGCCCTCGCCCCTGAGCCCGAGGCGGCTGATGGCGAAGCTCACTCGGCCGCATCCCGGGTGGGCAGGAATCCGCCCGACTGGCGGTGCCAGTAACGCGCGTAGAGGCCGCCCTCCGCCAGCAGGCTTTCGTGAGTTCCCTGCTCCACGATGCGGCCCTCGTCCATGACGATCAGCCGGTCCATCTGGGCGAGCGTCGAAAGCCTGTGCGCGATGGCGAGAACGGTCTTGCCCTCCATCACCGCTTCCAGAGCGCGCTGCACCTGGGCCTCCACCTCGCTGTCCAGCGCGCTGGTCGCCTCGTCGAGCACCAGCACCGGGGCATCCTTGAGTATGGCGCGGGCCAGCGCGATGCGTTGCCGCTGTCCGCCGGAAAGCTTCACGCCGCGTTCGCCGAGATGCGCGTCGTAGCCCGTGCGGCCCTTGTGATCCTTCAGCTTCAGGATGAAGTCATGCGCCTCCGCGCGCCGCGCGGCGGCCACCATCTCGGCCTCGCCGGCTTCGGGTCGGCCATAGAGGATGTTCTCCCGCGCCGAGCGGTTGAACATGGCGGTTTCCTGCGTGACCATTCCGATCTGGCGGCGCAGGCTTTCCTGCGTGACCCGCCGGATATCGCGCCCGTCGATCTCGATCATGCCCTGCTCGACGTCGTAGAGCCGCAAGAGGAGGGCCACGAGCGTGCTCTTGCCCGCCCCTGAAGCGCCCACCACACCGAGTTTCTCGCCGGGCGCGAGGTGCAGATCAATCCCGCGCACGCCGCCGGTGCCCCGGCCGTACTGGTAGGTCACCCCCGAAAGGCGGAGCTCGCCGCGCCCCCGCGGCAACTCCTCGGCCCCGGGCGCATCGGTGAGGGTGTGGGGCGGCGAGAGCGTGTGCATCCCGTCTTCCACCTCGCCGACATTCGCGTAGAGCGCCATCAGCGCGAAGCTGACCCAACCCGTCATCTGCGCGATGCGGATGGCGATGGCGCCCGCCGCCGCGATATCGCCGGCCGTGGCGGCGCCCTGCTGCCAGAGCATCAGCGTTCCGCCGATCAGCAGAACGGGCAGAACCCCCGCGAGCGTCATCAGGGTGAAGCGGAAACTGGCGGATAGGTAGCCGAACGAAACCACCTTCTCGCGGAACTGCGCCATCGCATCGAGCGCGGCCTTGTCTTCGTGGCCGGCGTTGGCGAACAGCTTGACCGTCTTGATGTTGGTGATGGTGTCGACGACCTGCCCGGAGACCATGGCCCGCGCCCCGGCCCGCGCCATGGACCGGGCGCGCACCCGCGGAAGATACCAGCGGATGAGCGCGAGATAGGCCACGAGCCACAGGGTGAGCGCGAGCGCCACCCGCCAGTCGATGGTGGTCAGGATCAGGGCCGATCCCACGAGCGAGGCCAGCGCGAAGGCCACGATGTTGACCACTTCGCTGACCACGTCCGTCAGCGCCCGCGAGGTTTGCATCTGCTTCTGGGCGATGCGGCCGGCAAAATCGTCGTCGAAGAACGTCACCGCCTGGCCCAGTGTCCAGCGGTTGAGGCGCGAGAGCACCAGCGTGTTGACGTTGGGCGCGACGACGATGGAGTTCGCCGCCGCCGCCAGCCCCATGAAGGCCGGCCGGAGCAGCACGAAAAAGGCCGCGAAGGCCGAAAGCAGCAGCCAGTGTTCGGCGAAGAAGGCCTGCGGCCCGGCCTCCAGCGCGGCATCGATCACCCGCCCGAGGATCAGCGCGTTGAGCACCTCCAGCACGCCGACGAAGGCCGAAAGCACGCCGGCCACGATCAGCCACGGCCAGGCGCCGCGCAGGGCCCAGCCGAAGAACGCGCCCAGCCGCTGCGGCGGGGGGCCCTCGGCAGGCGCGAATGCCTCGATCAGGTTCTCCGGGGCCAGCTTCATTCCGCCGCCTCCGGCACGAGGAACCCGCCCGACTGGCGATGCCAGAACGAGGCGTAGAGGCCGCCCTGATCGAGAAGCTTCTCGTGGGGGCCCTGTTCGACGATCCTGCCGCCGTCGATCACCACGATCCGGTCCATCCGGGCGATCGTGGAGAGCCGGTGTGCGATGGCGATCACCGTCTTTCCTTCCATCATGCCGTAGAGCGTTCGCTGGATCTCTGCCTCCACTTCGCTGTCGAGCGCCGATGTCGCCTCGTCGAGCACGAGGATGGGCGCGTTCTCGATGATCGTTCGCGCCAGCGCGATCCTCTGGCGCTGCCCTCCCGAGAGCTTCACCCCGCGCTCGCCCACCTGCGCATCGAAACCCCGGTTGCCCTTCGGGTCCGCCAGCGTCTCGATGAAGCCGAGCGACTCGGCCTTGCGGGCCGCCTCGATCACCTCCGACTCGCTGGCATCCGGGCGGCCGTAGAGAATGTTGTCGCGCAGCGAGCGGTGCAGAAGCGAGCTTTCCTGCTGCACCATGCCGATGTGCCGCCGCAGGCTCGCCTGCGTGACCCCGCGGATGTCCTGGCCATCGATCAGGATGCGCCCCGCCTCGGGATCGTAGAAGCGCAGGAGCAATTTCACCAGCGTGGATTTCCCGGCGCCCGAGCGGCCCACCAGCCCGATCTTCTCGCCCGGCGCGATCGTCAGCGAAATCCCCTCGAGCCCGCCCGCCTTCTGCCCGTAGCTGTGCCGAAGGTCCTCGATCTCGATGCGCCCCTCGCGGAACTCGAGCGGCCGGGCCCCGGGCGCATCGGTGAGCGTGATGGGCTGGGCGATCGTTTCCATCCCCTCCGACACGACCCCGAGGTTCTGGAAGAAGGTGGCAAGCGCCCACATGATCCAGCCGGTCATCCCGCTGAGCCGCAGGGTAAGCGCGGCGGCCGCCGCCACGATCCCCACCGAGGCGGAGCCGGCCGCCCAGAGCCAGATCGCCCAGCCGATCACGCCCGCCATCAGGAGCCCGTTGAGCATGGTGAGCGCGATATCCATCACGGAGTAGATCCGCATCTCGCGCTGGAAGGTTTCGCGGGTGCGGTCGATGGCTTCCTTGGCATAGGCCAGTTCGCGCTCGTGATGGGCGAAGAGCTTGACGGAATGGATGTTGGTGTAGGCGTCCACCACCCGGCCGGTGACCTCGCTGCGCGCATCCGATGCGGCCTTCGAGGCCGGGCCCACCCGGGCCACCGTCCAGCGCACGAGGCCGATGTAGAGAACGAACCAGACGACGAGAGGGATCGCCAGGCGCGGGTCGGCCTGCCCCAGCAGGATCGCCGCCCCCACCACGTAGGCCAGCGCGTAGGTGATCGCGTCGAACACCTGGAACACGGCCTCGCCGGCGGCGGGCGGCGTCTGCATGATCCGGTTGGCGATGCGGCCGGCGAAATCGTTCTCGAACCAGCC
>CAYXOX010000060.1:0-15875 GCA_964466745.1 uncultured Rhodobacterales bacterium | reverse complement strand
GGGCTACGCGTTCCGGCTGTCGTTCCTCAACAAGTGCGACGAGCTGGAGCGGCAGACGGTGGCCGAATTCTACCAGCGCTGCTTCGACGAGGAACTGCCGGAGAGCGCGGTCAGCATGAGCCTCGGGTGAGCGCGCCGCGCAAACCGCAGGCAGGCAAGGCAGAAGCGCCCGGAGCGCGAGCATGAAGCCGTCCGAAAACCCCGCAGACCCGTTCAAGAAGGCGCTCGCGGAGGCCACCAAGGTGATGGCCGACGATCCGGACCTCGCAGTCTCCTATTCCGTCGATCCGCCCGGCCAGAGCGCCGATGCGATCCGCCTGCCGCAGGTTACCCGGCGCATGACCCGCGAGGAGGTGCTGCTCGCGCGGGGCACGGCTGACGCCTTCGCCCTGCGGCACAGGTTCCACGACGCCGGCACCCACGCGCGCTACATGCCTCCCGGGCAGATGGCGCGCGATCTCTACGAGGCGATGGAGACCGCTCGCGTCGAGGCGGTCGGCGCACGCTACATGCCGGGAACGGCGGGCAACATCGATGCCAAGATCGCCAACGAGGCCCTGCGCCGGGGCTACGCCCAGATCACGGATGCCGCCGAAGCGCCGCTGGCGACCGCCGCGGGCTATCTCGTGCGCCACCTCGCCACCGGCAGGGATCTGCCGGAGGGCGCCTCGAACGTGATGGAGCTCTGGCGCGGATATCTCGAGGAGCAGGCCGGCGAGACGCTGGAGACCCTCAGCGCCAACCTGGCCGACCAGGCGGGCTTTGCTCGGCTTGCGCGCAGGGTGATCTCCGATCTCGGCTACGGCGACCAGCTGGGCGACGATCCCGACGACAGCTCCGAAGACGAGGAGGAGAGCGCCCAGAACGAGCCCGAGGACGACGACCCGGACAGCACCGGGCAGGATGACGAGCAGAGCGAAAGCGCCGACGCCGCTCCCGAGCAGAGCCAGGACGACAGCCAGGATGCCGCCCAGGCGCAGGTCAGCCTCGACGAAATGGCCGAGGCCGAACTTGGTGACGAAAGCGACCTGCCCGAAGGCGAGGCCGCGATGGAGCCGCCGCCGCCGCCACCCGCCTCCGAGGCGGACCCGGGCTACGTCGTCTTTCATACCGGCCACGACGAGGAGATCGCGGCCGAGGATCTGGCGGAGCCCGAAGAGCTCGAACGCCTGAGGGCCTATCTCGACCAGCAGCTCGAGCCGCTGCGCGGCGCCGTGAGCCGGCTGGCGAACAAGCTCCAGCGCCGCCTCCAGGCACAGCAGAGCCGCTCCTGGGAGTTCGATCGCGAAGAGGGGCTGCTCGATGCCGGGCGGCTCGCCCGCGTCGTCGCAAACCCAACCACCCCGCTCAGCTTCAAGATGGAGAAGGACACCGAGTTCCGCGACACCTGCGTGACGCTTCTGCTCGACAATTCCGGTTCGATGCGCGGGCGGCCGATCTCCATCGCCGCGATCTGTGCAGACGTGCTTGCCCGGACGCTGGAGCGCTGCCAGGTCAAGGTGGAGATCCTCGGCTTCACCACCCGGGCGTGGAAGGGCGGCCAGTGCCGCGAGATGTGGCTGGCGGAGGGGCGGCCCATGTCGCCGGGGCGGCTGAACGATCTGCGCCACATCGTCTACAAGCGGGCCGACGCGCCCTGGCGACGCACCCGGGACAATCTCGGCCTGATGATGAAGGAAGGCCTCCTGAAGGAGAACATCGACGGCGAAGCGCTCGAATGGGCGCACCGCCGGCTCTCGTCGAGGCCCGAGGCACGGAAGATCCTCATGGTCATCTCCGACGGCGCGCCGGTGGACGACAGCACCCTCTCGGTGAACCCCGCGCACTACCTCGAGAAACACTTGCGCGACGTCATCGCGATGATCGAACGCCGCAAGCAGGTGGAATTGCTGGCCATCGGCATCGGCCACGACGTGACGCGCTACTACGATCGCGCTGTCACGATCACCGATGCGGAACAGCTGGGCGGCGCGATGACCGAGCAACTCGCCGCCCTCTTCGACAGCGATCCCCGGGCGCGGGCGCGGTTCCTCGGGCTGAAGAGGGCCTCGTGATGCTTCAATCCTTCGAAGAACGGACGCGTCCCGAAGACGGCCCGCCCCGCCTCGCGGCCCTCCGCGCGGGCATGGAGGCCGAGGGGCTGGACGGGTATCTCGTGCCAAGGTCCGACAGGCACCAGGGCGAGTACGTGGCCGCCTGCGACGAGCGGCTGGCCTGGCTCACGGGTTTCACGGGCTCGGCGGGATTCGCGGCGGTGCTGACCGCCGAGGCGGGCGTGTTCGTGGACGGGCGCTACCGTCTTCAGGCGCGGGCCCAGATGGCAAGCGATTTCGCGGTGGTGAACTGGCCCGAAACGAAACTCGGCCCCTGGCTCCGGGAGCGTCTGAAGGCCGGAAACCGCGTGGGCTTCGATCCCTGGCTGCATACCCCCGACCAGATCGAGGCGCTCCGGGCGGATCTTTCGGGCAGCGGGATCGAGCTGGTCGCCTGCGGCAACCTGGTGGACAGGCTCTGGCAGGACCGCCCCTTGCCCCCCGCCGCGCCGGCCGAGGCCTTCCCGGCGGAGCTGGCGGGCCGAACATCGGTGGAAAAGCGCGCGCTCGTGGCCGCCACCCTCGCCGCCGACGGACAGGCCGCCGCCGTGCTCACCTTGCCCGACAGCATCGCCTGGCTGCTCAACATCCGCGGCGCCGATCTGCCCCGCCTGCCGGTGGTGCAGGCCTATGGGATCATTCACGCAGATGGGCGGGTGCACCTTTTTTCCGTGCCCGAGAAGTTCGAAGCGCTCGGGCCGGATCCGGCGATAAGCGTCCGGCCCTGGGCGGAGTTCGAAAGCGCACTCGCCGCACTTGGAGATGCCGACGGGCCGGTTCGGCTCGACCCGGCGACGGCGCCCATGGCCGCGCGCGAGGCGCTGGAACGCGCCGGTGCGAGGATCTCGGCGGCGCAGGATCCGTGCCTGCGCCCGAAGGCCTGCAAGACAGCCGCCGAGATCGAGGGCATGCGCGCCGCTCATCTGCGCGACGGCGCCGCAATGTGCCGCTTTCTGGCCTGGCTGGCGCGCACCGCGCCGGGGCAGCTCACCGAGATCGACGTTGTCCGCCGGCTCGAGGCGTTCCGCGACGAGGTGCAGGGTTTTCGCGACATCTCCTTCGAGACAATCGCCGGCTCCGGCCCCCATGGCGCGATCGTGCACTACCGCGTCACGGAGGCCACGAACCGGCCGCTTGCCGAGGGCGAATTGCTGCTCGTGGATTCCGGCGCGCAGTACCGTGACGGCACCACCGACGTCACCCGGACGATCGCGGTCGGAGCCCCGGGCGAATTCGAGCGTGACGCCTTCACGCGCGTGCTGCGCGGCATGATCGCGATCAGCCGCGCCCGCTGGCCCAGGGGGCTAGCCGGGCGCGATCTGGATGCGCTGGCCCGCGCGGCACTCTGGCAGGCCGGGCTCGACTACGACCACGGGACGGGGCACGGCGTGGGCCACTACCTTTCGGTGCACGAGGGGCCGCAAGGCCTCTCGCGCCGCTCGAACGTGGCCTTCGAGCCCGGGATGGTGGTGAGCAACGAGCCTGGCTATTACCGCGCCGGCAGGTTCGGCATCCGTACGGAGAACCTTCTGGCCGTCATCCCGGCACCGCCCCTGGAAGGCGCCGACCCGCGGGAAATGCTCGCCTTCGAGACACTGACGCTCGCGCCGATCGACCGCTCGCTGATCCTGCCGGGCATGCTCTCGGCCGAGGAACGCGGCTGGCTCGACGCATATCATTCGCGCGTTCTCGCCGAGATCGGACCCAGGCTCGATCCCGAGGATCGCGGGTGGCTGGCGCAGGCCTGCGCACCGATCTAGTCTGCATGACAATGGAGGGGCGCGCCCGAAGGCGAGGCACCGGAGGGGGGAGACGAGCGAGATGGCCGACCACATCACGATCAGCCGGGCCGAAGGCACCTGGGTTGTGCGCGCCGGCGGGGCCGTTCTGGCTGAAAGCGCCGAGGCACTGGAACTGCGCGAACGCGATTTTCCGCCGGTGATCTACTTTCCGCGCAAGGATATCGCGATGGCCTTTCTCGAGGCGTCGGATCACCGCGTGCAGAGTCCGGCCATCGGCGAGGCGCACTTCTACACCATCGCGGGCAAGTCCGGACCGATCGAGAACGCGGGCTGGACCTACGAGGCCCCCGCAGAGGCCGCGGCCCGCATCGCCGGCCACATCGCGTTCCGGCACGACGCGGTGACCGTGGAGCAGCTCTGAGCGCGCCCGGCTTGCCCCAGCGCCCCCTCAGGAGTGTTCCTCGGCAGCGGTGGCCGCGAGCGCGCGGTTGTAGACCCTGAGGGCGTCCACGAGGTGCAGCGCGCCCATGAGGTGCGGCTCGCCGTCCGCCGTGTGGCCAAGGACGGGCAGATGCGGCTCACCCGAGGCTTCGAGCATGGGCAGCGCGACCTCGAGCGTGGCCTCCGGAGCCACGGCCAGACCCTTGTCGACAAGATCCCACAGCATCAGCTCGTCGGGCTCACGCGGGCTCTCCCCCGCGGGGCGCATCACGTCCGCGACGCTGTAGAGCGCCAGGAGATAGGCCTGCGGTCCGCGCCAGAGGTGAACGCCGCGCCTCTCCAGCTGGGTGAGAAAGAACGAACGGTCCACCAGCTTGGAGGCAAGCGCGGTGGACAGCGATACCGAAACCATCACCGCCAGGCCGGTCTGCCAGTCGCCCGTGAGCTCGAAGACGATCAAGGTCGTGGAAATCGGCGCGCCGAGTACGGCGGCCGTCACCGCGCCTAGCCCTGCCAGCGCGTAGAGCGTCGCCGAGCCGGAGAACTCCGGAAATAGCGCCGTCGCGACGATCCCGAAGCCAAGCCCCGTGAGCGCCCCGACCATGAGCGAGGGCGAGAACACGCCCCCGCCCATGCGGCCGCCGAGGGTGATCGCCACGGCGATGATCTTGAGCGCACAGAAGACGATCGCCTCGTGCAGCAGAAGCTGCCCTGTCAGCGCGGCCTCGATGGTCTCGTAGCCAACCCCGATGATATGGGGATACCCGGTGGCGAGCAGCCCCAGAAGCAGGCCGGCCAGGGCGGGCCGCAGCATCCCGGGAAGCCGTGTCCGGGTGCACAGGTGATCGGCCCAGTCCTCCGCAAGGAAGATGCTCCGCATGAAGAGCGCGGCAACGACACCGCACAGCAGGCCCAGCAGCAGGAAGGCCGGCAGCTCGACGTAGAAGGCCAGCGCATCCTCCGTTGCCAGCCGGAACTCGGTGACGTCGCCGAATTCCAGGCGGTTGATGACGGTGCCGGCCACCGACGCGATCACGATGGGCGCGAAGGCATGCACCGCGAAGTGGCGCAGAACCACCTCGAGGGCGAAGAGTGCCCCGGCGATGGGCGCGTTGAACGATGCCGAAACGGCGGCCGCCACGGCGCAGCCCATCAGGTCGCGCGCGGTGATCCCGTCGGCCCGGATCAGGCGCGACGTGTAGGAGGAGAGCACCGCCGCGAGGTGCACCACTGGGCCTTCGCGGCCCGAGGAGCCCCCCGAGGACAGCGTGATGAACGAGGCGAGCGCCGAAGCGAACCCCGCGCGCTCGGCCACGCGCCCGCTGCGCAGCGCCGCGCCCTCGATCACATCGGCCACGCCATGGACCCGGCCCTGGCCCGTGACGAGATACATGAGCAGCCCCACCACAAGCCCCCCGGCGGTGGGAATGAGAACCACCCAGTACCAGGGCAGGGTCTCCACGAAACTGTGTAGGCGCAGGATATCGTCGGTTCCGTAGAGGAACGCCTGCAGCGCCTCTATCCCCTTGCGGAAGAACAGCGCCGCGAAGCCGGCGACGATCCCGATGAGGAGTGCGATGAACCAGAAGCGGATCTGCCTGCCGCCGCGTTCGCGCACGGCGCGGGCGGCGTCGCCGAGGCCCGCGAGCCCGGCGCGCCACTGGCGCCGGATCAGGGAGGGCTCGGGTTCGGCCATGGCGCGGGGGCGTTGCTCCTCTCGATGCGCTCAGGTGCGCGCCTTCTATGGCAAACGGACCGCCCCGTGAAGGGTGCCCCGCTCAGGCACTGGCCAGAAGCTCGCTCGCCGCCGCGCGGGCGGCATCGGTGACCCGATCGCCCGAGAGCATCCGCGCGATCTCGTCCACCCGGGCGTCGGCCGCGAGCGGCACCACGCCCGAGCGGGTGATCTCGCCGTCGATCCGCTTCTCCACACGCCAGTGGCCGGACCCGTAGGCCGCGACCTGGGGAGAGTGGGTGACGACGAGCACCTGCCCCCCTTCGGCCAGCGCCTTGAGCCTGCGCCCCACGGCATCGGCGGTCGCACCGCCGACCCCCCGGTCGATCTCGTCGAAGACCATGGTGAGCCCGCGGCTCGTCTGCGTGAGGCAGACCTTGAGCGCCAGCAGGAAGCGCGAAAGCTCGCCGCCCGACGCGATGCGCCCGATGGGGCCCGCGGGCGCGCCGGGATTGGTGGCAACGGTGAAGGCGACGGCGTCACGCCCGTCCGGGCCCGGCGCAGCATCGGCGATCTCGGTGAAGAACTGCGCGCGTTCCATCTTCAGCGGGGCGAGTTCGGCGGCCATGGCCGCATCGAGGCGTGCCGCCGCCTCGCGCCGCCGGGCGCTCAGCGCCGCCGCGGCGGCGTCGTAGCGTGCCTGCGCCTCCGCCCGGGCCTCCTCCAGCCGCCCGATTTGCCCGCCGCCGTCGTCGATCACGGCGAGCCGCGCCTCCAGCTCCCTGGCGAAGGTGCCGAGATCGTCCGGCGCGACGGAGTGCTTTCGCGCCAGTGCCCTGATGGCAAAGAGCCGCTCCTCGGCGGCTTCGAGAGCGGAGGGTTCGAAATCCATCGCCTCGAGGGCCGCCTCGATGCCCGACTGCGCCTCGCCAAGCTCGATCATCGCGCGCCCCAGCGCATCGAGCGCGGCGTCGAGTTCTCCACCGGCGGCATCCGCAACCGCTTCGAGCCACCGCAACGCGTCGCCCATGCGCCCTTCCGCGCCCTCGGGGCCAAGGGAGGAGAAGGCGCGGCCGACGTCCTCCCTGATGCGTTCGGCGCCCTGCATCCGGCGGCGCTCCGCGTCGAGGCGTGCATCCTCGCCGGGTTCCGGCGCCAGCTCGGCCAGCTCCGCAACGGCGTGACGCAGGAAATCCTCCTCGCGGCGGGCCTCGGCGAGCCGGTCGCGCGCCTCCTGCAGCGCATCCGTGGCCTGCGAGAGCGCCCCCCACGCCGCCCGGACGGCGCGGCGTTCCTCCCCCGCATCCGCGAAGGCATCGAGCAAGGCGCGGTGACCCGCGGCATTGAGCAATCCGCGATCGTCGTGCTGGCCGTGCAGCTCCACCAGCCGATCGGACAGCGCGCGCAGCACCTCTCCGGTGACCCGCCTGTCGTTGACCCACGCCGTCTTGCGGCCGTCCGCCCTGTTGACGCGGCGCAGGATCAATTCGCCCGAGGCCGTGATCCCGGCATCCTCGAGCACTTCACGTGCCGGATGCGCGGCATCGAGCTCGAAGACGGCCGTCACCTCGCCTTCCTCCGCCCCCGCGAGCACGAGATCGGCGCGGCCGCGCCAGCCCAGAACGAACCCCAGCGCATCAAGCAGGATGGACTTGCCCGCGCCGGTCTCGCCGGTAAGCACGTTGAGGCCGGGCGCGAGTTCAAGCTCGAGCCTGTCGATGATCAACATGTCGCGGATTTCAAGGGTGCGCAGCATCTCGCCCGTTCGCCTCGGCCGCCCCGGGCCGCCCCGGCGGACGGCACCGGCACGGCGCCTTCAGAGCCATTCGCCCCGGATCACCTGCCGGTAGACCTGCGCCAGCCAGCCGTCGCTTGCGGCCTCGAGCTCCAGCCCGCGGCCGGTCAGCAGCGCGAAGCTGTCCTCGTACCAGTCCGTGCCGCGGTAGTTGTGGCCGAGGATCGCGCCGGCCGTCTGCGCCTCGGCATCGAGCCCGAGGGAGAGGTAGGCCTCGACGAGACGGTGAAGTGCCTCCGGCGTGTGGCTCGTGGTCTGGAAATCCTCCACCACCACGCGGAACCGGCTGATGGCCGCCGCGTGGTGGCCGCGGCGCAGGTAGTAGCGCCCGACCTCCATCTCCTTGCCCGCGAGATGATCGAAGGCGAGATCGAACTTGGCGATCGAGGAGCGCGCGTACTCGCTATCGGGATAGCGTTCGATGACGGTGCGGAGGGCCTGAAGCGCCTCGAAGGTCAGCCCCTGGTCGCGGCCGACCTCGTCAATCTGATCGTAGTAGCTGAGCGCGATCAGATACTGCGCGTAGGCGGCATCCTCGTCGGCGGGGTAGAAATCGATGTAACGCTGGGCGGCGCCACGGCTGGCCGGGTAATCGCGATCGCGGTGGAACGCGTATGCCTGCATGATGAGCGCGCGCTTGGCGATGGAGGCATAGGGGTAAAGCCGCTCGACCTCGCCAAAATACCGCGCGGCCTCCTCGGCGCGGCCACGCTCGAGCTCGACCTCTCCGCGCTCGAAGATCTCCTCGGCCGAGTAATTCTCCAGCGGCAGGGAGGCACGGTTGTTGAGCGCCCCGCAGCCGGCGAGGGTTGCGGCAAGTGCAACCGCCAGCCCTGCCCGTCTCACCCCTCGAAATGTCACCGACACGCGCCCCGCCTCCTGTTCGAGCCAGAGGTAGCACAGAAAAATCCGGTGCAAAACGCCTGATGCGGCACGTGGGCGTGACCTGCGCCCGAGCGCCTTGGGTCGTGCTCAGGCCGCGAGGCCGGCAATGTCCGAACGGCCGAGGCCGGCACCGGGAAGCCGATCGGCGAGCGCGGCGTCGCAGGTCACGAAACGGGTTGCCTCGGGATCGGCGAAGAGCGCGCGCAACAGCCGGTTCGTGAGTGCATGACCCGCCCGGTGGCCGGTGTAGCAGGCCAGGAGCGGCGCGCCCGCGAGCGCAAGATCGCCCAGCGCGTCAAGCATCTTGTGGCGCACCGGCTCGTCCGGGTGACGCAGGCCGCCGGGGGTCAGCACGCGCCCGCCATCCACCACCACGGCATTGGCCAGGGTGCCGCCGAGAGCCCGACCGTTCGCGCGCATCGCTTCCACGTCGCGCAGGCGGCAGAACGTGCGGCTGTCGCAGAGCTCGCGCAGGAACGCGCCGTTGGCCATGTCGAGCGAAAGCCTCTGGCGTCCGATCACCGCCTCGTCGAACTCGATGGTGAAATCGATGCGAAGGCCGCGCGCCGGCTCGAGCCGTGCCATTGCCGCGCCCTCGCGCACGTCCACCCGCTTGAGCACCTGGAGCGCGCGGACCGGCTCCGCGAGCCGCCGGACACCGCGGGCCAGGATCTCGCGCACAAAGGGCGCGGCGCTGCCATCGAGAATCGGTATTTCCGGGCCGTCCAGCTCCACCAGGGCATTGTGCACACCGCACCCTGCCAGCGCAGCCATCAGGTGCTCCACCGTCGAGACGGAGGTGCCCGCCGCGTTGACAAGGCGGGTGCAGAGCGCCGTGCGTTCGGCCGCGTCCCACTTGGCCGGAACGAGGGGGTCGTGATCGGTCACGTCGAGCCTGCGGAACCAGATGCCATACTCGGCAGACGCGGGATGCACCGTGACGCGGGCAGGTTGGCCCGTGTGCAGCCCCATTCCGCGGAAGGTGATCGGCCCCTTGAGTGTCGTTTGCACCGTGTCTTTCCCCGTCGATCCTGCCGCGATCCGCCCGCCGCTCGCCATCCGCCCCCTCGGCGTAGGCCTGGCACTGGCCGGCGCAGACGCCCCACGACCCGACCGGGGTAGGACGCGGGGGCGCGGGGATCAATTCAAAGGCTGGTAACCGACTGAAACAAGAGCCGTAACCCACCGGCAGAATCCCGCCGGAACCGGAGCCCGGCAGACCGCAAAACTTTGTTTACCAACGGAAAAGGCCGCCCCGTAGGGCGGCCTCTCACCTGGCAGGATTTGAATGCGATCAGTTGGCCTGGCGCCGCAGGAACGCCGGGATCTCGATCCGGTCCTGATCCGTGTCGTCCGAGGGCTCGTCCTCGAAGGCCTGGGGCTCGGCCTGTTGCTTGCGCATCATGCCTTCCCGGCGCGCCTGGGCCTCGGCGGCATTGCCCGTCATGCGGTTGATGAGCGAGTTGATCCCGAACCGGCCCTTGTCGTCCTGCGCCGCGCGTTCGATGGGCGAAGGCTGTGCCCGAGGTCCGCGTTGCTCCGGCGGAACCTTCTGGACAGCGGCCTGGAGACGACTGAGCGCCTCGGGTCGCGGAGTTCCTGCCGCCGGACGGGTGGGCGCCACGAAACTCTCCGGAGCCGCAGCGACCTCCGGCTCGGCCGGGCGCGGGCGATAGGCCGGCGGCGGCAGCCCGTCGTCGTCGTAGGCCTCGTCTTCGGCGACCTCGTCCTCGAAGATATCCTCTGCCTGCTCGGCAGCGGCGACCGCTTCCGCTTCCAGCGCGTCGAAGGCCATCTGCGCCGGCGCGGGCGCCCGGGCGGCGGATGCCGCGGCGGGCCGGGCCGCGGGCGCTTCTTCTTCGGGCTCGGCCACGCGGGCGGAGCGGGCCGTCTCGGCGCTCACGTGATCGGTGAGCGGCGCGGCGAGCGAGCGGCGCGGCACCGGCACGTCGTGCACCGCCTCGGCGGCGTCGATCCCGGTGGCCACGACGCTGACCCGCATCTTGCCTTCCATCTCGGTGTCGAGCGTCGAGCCGACGATGATGTTGGCGTCCGGGTCCACTTCCTCGCGGATGCGGTTCGCCGCCTCGTCGAGCTCGAACAGGGTAAGATCGTACCCGCCGGTGATGTTGATGAGCACGCCCTTCGCGCCCTTGAGGCTGATCTCGTCGAGGAGCGGGTTGGCAATCGCCTTCTCGGCGGCCTGGATCGCGCGATCCTCTCCCTCGGCCTCGCCGGTGCCCATCATGGCCTTGCCCATCTCGTCCATCACCGCGCGCACGTCGGCGAAGTCGAGGTTGATGAGGCCGGGCCGCACCATGAGGTCCGTCACGCCCTTCACGCCCTGGTAGAGCACGTCGTCGGCCATGGAGAACGCCTCGGTGAAGGTCGTCTTCTCGTTGGCGAGACGGAACAGGTTCTGGTTCGGGATGATGATGAGCGTGTCCACCACCTTCTGGAGCGCCTCGACGCCGTCCTCGGCCTGGCGCATCCGCTTCACGCCCTCGAACTGGAAGGGCTTGGTGACAACGCCGACCGTGAGCACGCCGAGTTCCCGCGCCGCCTGGGCGATGATGGGCGCCGAGCCGGTGCCGGTGCCGCCGCCCATGCCGGCGGTGATGAAGCACATGTGCGCCCCCGCGAGGTGATCGACGATCTGCTCGATCGACTCCTCCGCGGCCTTGGCGCCCACGCTGGCCCGTGCCCCGGCGCCCAGCCCTTCGGTCACCTTCACGCCGAGCTGGACGCGGTGTTCGGCGTTCGACTGCTGCAGCGCCTGCGCGTCGGTGTTCGCCACCACGAAATCCACGCCGCCGAGCTGCTTCTCGATCATGTTGTTGACCGCGTTGCCCCCGGCGCCGCCGACGCCGAAGACGGTGATGCGGGGCTTCAGTTCGTCCTGCCCCGGGACCGAGAGGGTGAGTGTCATCGATCTGTCCGCCTGCTTTTTGCTCGTGGATCGGCCCCGCTCAGGGCCGGACTTCTGCCTGTCCTGCCTCGACTCTATCGAGACTGTGCCGTTTCGTCACGCAAAAAACGCCCGAAAACCCCCAAATATGGGCGCTCGCGGGCGGCTTTTCGCGGGATTTCGCTCGTTTGGCCATATCTTGCGATCACCAGTTATCGCGGAACCATTTCACCGCGCGGCGCAGGCTCCGGGCCGGGTAGCGCTCCACGGGAATCTCGAAATCCCACCATTCGTCCTGCGGGTTGGCGGCGAAGAGCGCGAGACCCACCACTCCCGCGAAGCCCGGCCCCGTGGCCGCCTGGGGCAGACCGTGCACGCGCAGCGGCCGGCCGAGGCGCACCTGCTGGCCGAGGATGCGGCTCGCCAGCCCGTCGAGGCCCGGGATCTGGCTCGCCGCCCCGGTGAGGACGATCTGCTGGGAGGGCAGGTGATCGAAGCCCGCCGCGTCGAGGCGGGCGCGCACCTCCTCGAGGATCTCCTCCACCCGCGGGCGCATGATCCCGATGAGCTCGGCGCGCGAGACGGTGCGCCGGTCATGCTCCCAGTCGCCGGTATCGCCGCCGATCTCGATCATCTCGCGGTCGTCCATCCCCGTGGCGACGACGCCGCCGTAGAAGGTCTTGATCCGCTCGGCGTTGGCCGTCGGGATCTGCAGGCCCATGGAGATGTCGCCGGTGACGTGATCGCCGCCCATGCGCACGGCGTCGGCGAAGATCATGTGCTTCTTGATGAAGATCGAGACGCCCGTCGTCCCGCCGCCCATGTCCACGCAGGCCGCGCCGAGCTCCTGCTCGTCCTCGACGAGCGCCGAGAGCCCGGCGCAGTAGCTCGACGAGGCGAGGCCCGCGAGCTCCAGGTCGCAGCGCTTCACCCCGTAGGCGAGGTTCTGCACCGCCTGCCCGTCCACCGTCAGCATGTGCATGTCGCAGGCGAGGCGGTTGCCGATCTGCCCGCGCGGGTCGTTGAGCCCGGTGCGGTGATCGAGCGCGAAATTGACCGGCTGGGCGTGCAGCACCTCGCGCCCGGCCCCGAAATCCGGCACATCGCAGGCCGACAGCGCGCGCGCGACGTCCTGCTCCGTCACCGTGGGGCCCTCGACCTCGACCTCGCCGGCGAGGCCGTAGGAGCGCGGGCCCGCGCCCGAGAAGCAGGCGATGACGTGGTCCACCCGGATCTGGGCCATCTTCTGCGCCGCCTGAACGGCGGTGCGGATCGCGCGCTCGGTCTCCGCCATGGCCGTGATCTCGCCGAAGCGCACCCCGCGCGAGCGGGTGGTGGCCGCGCCGATCACGCGGAAGCCCGCCTGCCCGGCGAGCGAGCCCACGCCGTCGCCGGCCTTCGGGCCGTTGCCGTCGAAGCGCAAGACCAGGCACGCGATCTTGGAGCTTCCCACGTCGAGGATCGCCACCACGCCGCGCTGCATCGCGGCGCGACGCATGTTGCGCATTGCGCGCTGGGACTCGTACAGCTCGATCATCGGCGTCTCACTCCTCTCCCCATTGCAGCGCCCGGATCCGGCGCAACTCTTCCACCGCGCCCGCGTTCAGCCGCAGCGTCGGCCGCGCCGGAAGGCGCATGTCCACCGCCGCGACGTCGCGCGCGAACAGGTCCTCGGCCTGGTCCATGGCGATCACGCGCTCGAGCGCGCGGCGCGCGCCCTCGGCCGGCAGCAGGATGCGCTGCCCGCGGTCGAGCACGACGTCCCAGCGCCGCGCGCCAACGCGGACGAGACCGCGGAACCGCTCGTGCAGCGGGCGCGCGGCGGCGACGAGCGCCAGCGCCTCCGGCACCGCGCGGTCGGCCCCCTCCCCCGCCACGAGAGGCAGATCGGGACGCGCCGCGCGCGAGCCCACCGGATGGACAAGCGCGCCGCCCGCGTCGAGCAGGTCGAGCCCGTCGCGGTGCCGCCAGACCAACGCGGGCACGCGCTCTGTCACGTCCACCTGGAGGATGCCGCCCGGCCGGATGCGCAGCGCGACGGACTCGACCGGCGAAAGCTCCTGGATCTGCGCGCGCATGGCGTCGAGGTCGAGGTCGAAGGTCGTGGTCGGGAAATCGACCTGGAGAATCTCGCGGATGTCCGCCGCCACGCCGGCGCTCGCGCCGTCGATCGCCATGAGCTCGACGCGGAACTCCGGCCGGCTCTCGATGGCGTGGCGCAGGTCGGCCGCGGCGTTCAGCACCGCGTCGCGCCGCCCCGCGTCGGAGAAATAGAGGCCCGCGGCGGCCGCGAGGACCAGCAGCGGCAGACCCACCCGCAGCGACAGCCGGAAGAGCGGCGTCAGCATCAGCCGCTGCATCCGGTAGGCCCAGCGCGAGGGCGCGGGATCGGGCCGGCGTCCGCCCTGGCTCAGCGATCGCATGAGGCGTCCTCCACCATCCAGCGGCACATCTCGCCGAAGCTCATGCCGGCCGCGCGCGCCTGCTCGGGGCTGAGCGAGGTCGGCGTCATGCCCGGCTGCGTGTTGAGCTCGAGCACCACGAGCCCGTCCGCGCCCCGCGTCTCGTCCCAGCGGAAATCCGTGCGCGACACGCCCCGGCAGCCCAGCACGTCATGGGCCCGGCGCGCGTAGTCGAGGCAGAGTTCGGTGATCTCTTCGGGGATCTCGGCGGGCACGACGTGGCGCGAGCCGCCGGGCTCGTATTTCGCGGCGTAGTCGTACCAGCCGTCGGTCAGGATGTCGGTGACAGAGAGAGCGCGCGCGCCCATCACGGTGGTGGTGAGCTCGCGTCCGGGGGCGAAGGCCTCCACCATCACCGTTTCGGGCATGTCGTCGGAGAGCGCGGGCGGTGCGTCGGCGGCCTCGTGGACGATGTAGACGCCCACCGAGGAGCCCTCGTCGTTCGGCTTGACCACGTAGGGCGGGGCCATGACGTGGCGGACGCGCACCTCGTCGCGGGGCGCGAGGACGCTCTCGGCCACCGGCAGCCCCGCCGCGGCGAAGACCTCCTTGGAGCGCTGCTTGTCCATGGCGAGGGCCGAAGCCAGCACGCCGGAATGGGTGTAGGGGAGCCGCAGCCACTCCAGCAGCCCCTGGACGCAGCCATCCTCGCCCCAGCGGCCGTGCAGCGCGTTGAACACCACGCCGGGCCGGGCCTCGGCGAGCCGCGCGGGCAGGTCGGGGCCCGCGTCGATCTCGGTGACCTCGTAGCCCTCGCCGCGCAGCGCGGACGCGCATTCGCGCCCCGAGGAAAGCGACACCTCGCGCTCGGCGGACATGCCGCCCATCAACACCGCCACTGTCGGGGTTGTCCTGCTCGACATACCCTCGCTCGCCTCAATGCCCCCGGGCGTTCCCGCCCGTGTCGTTCTGCCTGTTCCGCGGGCCGGGGCCCGGTCAGGTCTTGTCGTTATCGAACTGGATCGTGCCTGTATCAGGGGCCGGTTCGCCGACCCTTATGACTTCCCACTCTAGCTCTATTCCGCTGTTTTGGAAAACCCTTTTTCGGACAAGCTCGCCAAGGGCCTCGAGATCGGCGGCGCTGGCCCGGCCCGCGTTCAGCAGGAAGTTGGCGTGCATCTCGGACATCGCCGCGCCGCCGAGCGTCGCGCCGCGCATGCCCGCCTCCTCGATGAGCTTCCACGCCTTGAGCTCGTGGCTGTCGTCGGCCCGGCCGGTGGAGGATCGGCCCGCCGGGTTGCGGAAGGTGGAGCCCGCCGTGCGCGCCCTGGTGGGCTGCGTGGCGTCGCGGCGGGCGAGCTGCGCCTCCATCCGCGCGAGCAGCGCCTCCGGCGGGCCCGCGGGCGCCTCGAACACCGCCTCCGTGATCACCCAGCCCTCCGGCAGGTCGGTCTGGCGGTAGCGGAAGCGGAGATCCTCGGGGCCGAGCGTCACGATCTCGCCCGCCCGCGTCACCGCGGTGGCGGCCACGAAACGGTCGGCGACATAGGTGCCGTAGCAGCCCGCGTTCATCCGCACAGCGCCGCCGATCGCGCCCGGGATCGTGCGCAGGAAGGTGAGGTCGCGCCCGGCCTCCGCCGCGCGCCGCGCCACATGGGCGTCGAGCGCGGCCGCCCCGGCGATCACCCGGCTGCCGTCGATGCGGATGTGGTTGAACCCGCGCCCGAGGCGGATCACCACGCCCCGCATGCCCCCGTCGCGCACGATGAGGTTGGAGCCCACGCCCATGGGAAAGACCGGCACCGCGGGATCGAGCGCGGCGAGGAACGCCGCGAGATCCTCGGTGTCGGCGGGCTGGAAGAGCCACTCCGCCGGCCCGCCCACCCGGAGCCAGGTGAGCTCGGAAAGCGGCTTCCCGGCCGTGAGCCGGCCGC
>CAYXOX010000059.1:0-15982 GCA_964466745.1 uncultured Rhodobacterales bacterium | reverse complement strand
TGGAGAGAGCTTATAGATCCTCTACCGTCAATGAGAATAAGGGGAGACTTTGACCCAGAGGTTATTCCAGTCCTCAAAAACATGGAATGCCTGCGAATTGACGGCGATATACAAATACTTAAAGGCATCGTGGGGGGCGCGGGCTTTCTCACGCTGGCCGGCACCGAGGGCGGAACCGTGCTGCGCTCGACCGACACCTACCACGCCTTCCGGGCGCAGCTCGCCGCCTTCGTGGAATGGCTGCGCACGGGCATCGCACCCGTCCCCTGGGCCGAAACGCGGGAACTGATGGCACTCGTGATTGCCGGCATCGAGAGCCGGAAGGCCGGCGGCGCGCCCGTGTCGATCCCGGAGATCCTGGCAGCAACGGAGGCAGCCGATGGCTGACGTGAGGGAAATGCTCTCGCTGAAGGGCAAGATCGCGCTCGTGACGGGCGGCGCCGGGCTCTACGGGCGCCAGATCACCGCCGGGCTGGCGGAGGCCGGCGCGGCGGTAGTGATCGCGGCGCGCGGCATCGAGGCGCTGGAGGCCGTGGCACGGGAGGAGCGCGCCCGCGGCCACGACGTGCGTGCCCTGCCGCTCGACCTCGACGACGAGCACAGCATCGACGCGCTGGTTGCGCGCATCAGCGAGGAGGCCGGCGGCGCGGATATCCTCGTGAACAACGCGGTCACCCGCCAGCCGGAGGCGATCTGGGGCGGCCCGATGGCCGCCTACGACCGCTCGCTGAGGATCAACGCCTCGGCGCTCTTCTACCTTACCCACGCGGTGGCCGAGGGCATGGCCCCCCGCGGTGGGGGCTCGATCGTCAACATCGGCTCGATGATGGGCACCGTCGGGGTCGAGCCGGCAAATTACGCGGGCACCGACATGCACGCCAACCCCTCGCCCGTCTACTTCTACGAGAAGGGCGGCATGCAGAACTTCACCCGCTGGGCGGCCAGCATCCTCGGGCCGCGCGGCATCCGGGTGAACTGCCTCGCGCCGGGGGGCTTCTTCAATGGCCAGCCCGCTCCCTTCGTGGCCGCCTACAGCGCACGCACCCAGCTCGGCCGCATGGCCAACGACACCGATCTGAAGGGCGCGGTCGTCTTTCTCGCGTCCGATGCCTCGGCCTACATCACCGGGGCGAACATCCCGGTGGACGGCGGGTATACAGCGAAATGAGCGGATCATCTGTCTCCCTTCGAAGCGCACGACACGGCCGTGAGGGCCAGCCGGCGTTGCCCGGGTTGCCGCCCTGCGGAGCACAGGGGCAGGGCACTTCGCCCGGGCGCAGCCGAGGGTGCGCGCTTCCCGCCAATGCCGGCAGGACGGCCGCTGGCCTCCTGCGCCCGCACCGATCGCGATCGCCCCATCACCAATTGCAAGGCAGACCCTGACATGCCAGACCCCACCGCCCCCTATGCCAATCGCCCCGGCGCCGCCGTATCCATGCGCCCCAGCCGGGTCCTGCGGACCATCCGCGCCGGAAAGGTCGCCCGCTGCCTCAAGCTGAACACCACCGATCCGAGGGTGGCCGAGATCTTCGCCAGCGCGCGGCCCGACGCCATCTGGGCCTGCATGGAGCACGTCGGCGCCGGCTGGGGCGAGGTGGAGCACCAGATCCGCGCCGCAGCGCTCCACGACGTGGACCTCGTTCTGAGGGTCGCCCGCGGAAGCTACTCCGACTACGTGCGCGGGCTCGAGATGGACGCGGCGGGCCTGATCGTGCCCCACGTGATGGGCCCCGAGGACGCCCGCGCGGTGCGCGACGCGACGAAGTTCGCGCCCGTCGGCCGCCGCGCGGTGGATGGTGGCAACGCGGACGCGCGCTTCACGCGGCTGGGTCTGACCGATTACCTCTCCCAGGCCAACAGCGAGCGCTTCGTCTTTCACCAGATCGAGGATCCCGAGGCGGTGCCGCATATCGAGGAGATCGCCGAGATCGAGGGCGTCGATGCGCTGTTCTTCGGCCCGGGCGACTACTCCGTCGCCCTCGGCATCCCCGGCCAGATCGATCACCCGGAGGTGGAGAAGGTCCGGCGGCGGGTCGCCGAGGTGGCGCGCAGGGCCGGCAAGATCGCCGCCACCGTCTGCGCCCAGCCCGCCATCGGGCGCCACGCCGACATGGGCTACAACTTCCTCAGCGTCGGGGCCGACGTGATCGCGCTCACACACTACGCCGACGCCGCCATGGCCGCTTTCGGAGACCTCTGACCATGGACATCGCCACGATCGGAGAAACCCTGCTCGACGGCCGCACCAAGGGCATCCCGGCGGGCACGCCCCCCTTCCGGCTCGACACGATCGCCCGGAAGGGCTGGAACGTGCTGGCCGAGGATCTGCCGCTGCCTCTGATGCTGCTGCGCCGCTCGAAGCTCGATCACAACGCGCGGGTGTTCAGCGCCTACCTGCTGGAAAACGGGCTTTCCTTCGCGCCCCACGGCAAGACGACGATGGCGCCGCAGATCTTCGCCGAGCAGCTGGCGGCGGGCGCATGGGGCTTGACGGCCGCCACCGTGCAGCAGGCGGCGGTGATGGCGCACCACGGCGCGACGCGCATCCTGATCGCCAACCAGATCGTGGGACGGTCGAACGTTGCGGGGGCCGCCGCGCTCCTTTCCGCGCACCCGGAGATGGAACTCTACTGCTACGCCGACTCGGTCGAACAGCTGGAACAGCTCGCCGGCCACCTCGCCGCAGCGCCGCCGCCGCGCCCCCTGCGCCTCCTGCTCGAAGTGGGCGTCGAGGGCGGGCGGACAGGCGTGCGCGGGCGCGAGGATGCGCGGGCGCTGGCCGCGGCAATCGCCGGGGCCGACCGGGCGCTGGTGCGCTTTGCCGGCGTGGCCGCGTTCGAAGGGGTCGTCCCGGGCATCCGCGAATCGAGCGCGCCGGTGGCCGCCTTCGCGCAGAAGGTCGTCGAGGTCGCCGCCGACCTGCCTGCGCCGCTGCTCGACGGGCTCGACGAATTCGTGCTGACCGGCGGAGGCTCCTCGCACTTCGATCTCGTGGCCGACCGCTTCAAGGCCCTCGCGCTGCCCGTCCCGGTGCGGGTGGTGCTGCGCTCGGGCTGCTACGTCACGAACGACTCCGGCTCCTACTTCGCCGCCCAGGAAGCCGCGAGGCTCGACCCCGCTCGCAGCTGGAAGAGCCGGCTGGAGCCGGCGATGGAAGCCTGGGCCTATGTCCAGTCGCGCCCCGAGCCGGGCCTCGCGCTCCTGACCATGGGCAAGCGCGACGCACCCTACGACGCCGGCCTTCCGGTCCCGCTTGCCCGCCATCGCCCGGGCGCCGGGCCGCTCGCCGCCGGGGAGGCCGAGATCTTCGCGATGAACGATCAGCACGCCTTCGCCCGGATCCCCGCCAACAGCGACTGGCAGGTCGGCGACATGGTGGGCTGCGGAATCTCGCACCCCTGCACCGCCTTCGACAAGTGGCGTTTCCTGCCCGTGGTGGACGACGGCTACACCGTCATCGACGGGATGCTGACCTACTTCTGAGCCCTGCGCCCGCGCCCCGGGCCCCGCCCGGGCAGACCGGCGCCACGCCAGACGGAAATTGCACCTTCTGCCGGCACGCACCGCCATACGCAGACCCGCGCGCTTCCCAAGCGTCGAAGGCGAGGGGCCAGCCCCTCGCGCTCCCCGAGGTATTTCGGGGCCAAAGTGAATGGAACAGCCTTCGCGCGGAGTCGCAGCGGCCTCGCCTTCATCTTGGCAGAATTGCTCAACGGCGAAACGCCCCCGCCCGCGCGGCGGCTGGCGTCGGGGCCGGACGTCCGCGGCCGCGCATGCGGCCGACCCGCGATCGCCGGGAAGTCAGGCCCGCTGTGCCTCCTGGCGCCGCAGGGGCGCGTAGGCCACCGCGTCGAGCTCGTACTTCAGGCTTGTGCCGAGCACGCCGCTGATCGTGGAGCGCGTGGGCAGCGGGTCGGTGAAGTACTCCGGGTAGATCCGGTTGTGCTCGTCCCGGTACTCCTGGCTTCCGAGGTAGCACTTGACGTTGATGACATGATCGAGAGTCAGCCCCTCCGCCTCGAGGATCACCGCAAGGTTCTCGATGGAACGGCGCATCTCCTCCTCGAAGCTGCCCTCGATGATGTGCCCGTCCTCCCGATCCACCGAGGCCTGTCCGGAGACGTAGACGAATTCGCCGGCGACGATGGCCGGGCTGAACGGGAGCGTGGAACGGGCGCCTTTGTCGACGATCTTGAGCAGGGGCATTGTCTTGCCTTTTCGGATGAGGGTCAGGAAACGAAACGGGCGGCGAAGCCGTGGACGGCACCGCGCGCCTTGCGATCGGAGAGGTTGGCGTAGACGCGCGGCAGGATCGCGCCGATCCAGTCTTCGGTACGCACCACGAAGCCGGGGCCCGCATTGTCGAGCCCGAAGGGGTAGATCCGCACCCCCTCGGGCGCCCGGGCGGCGATGATCTCGTGCCAGCGCACGTGCATGTAGCCCATCACGATATCGGGACGCACCCGCTCTATCGCGGCGGTCAGCACCGTCATGTCGGTGTCGCCCTGCTCCTGGTTGACCTTGACGATCTCGAGCGCGCAGCCCGGCCCGTGGTCGGCGCGGGCCCGGACCACCGCGTCGCGGCGCGCGCGCTGCTCGTTCGACGCGATCTCGCTGTCGAGATAGAGCACCGTTCTCGACGCGCCCTCGAAGGAGCGGAACATCTCCTCGAAGGCCAGCGCGTAGTCCAGCCGGTAGCTGTGTACCTTCGGATGCACCAGGGACTGGTCGATCACGCTGACCTGGGTGGTGGCCGTATCGAGGAAATCGAGTGTCGTCTCGCCGGTCACCGAGGTGAGCAGCACCACGTCGAGCGCCTCCCAGACCGCCGTGGGCACCTTGGCGTTGGTGAAGCTGCCCAGGATGAACTCGTGGCCCTCGGACACCACGGCGGTTTCCATCGCGACCACGAGACGGGTGTAGAAATCGTTGTCGAAGATCCCGCCGCCCACGACATCCCGGTTGTAGAAGAACCCCACCCGGTGATGCCCCTCGGCCCAGGGCGCGCGCACGAGGAACGAGCCGCGCCCGACCTGCCGGCGGATGATCCCGTCGGCCTCGAGATCCTTGAGGGTCTTCACGATCGTGATGAGCGAGAAGTCGCAGAAGGCGGCGATCTCGTTCTGGCTCTCGATCCGGTCGCCCACCCGCACGCCCGCGGCGCGCCAGCGCCGCAGCAGAAGGTCGCGCAGCTGCAGGTGGCGCGGCGCGTGGGCGAGCGCGGTCACCCCGATCTCCGGGTCATCTGCTGTGCAAGGATGCCGCCGTCGACATAGAGCATCTGGCCCGTGATGTAGCCCGCACCGGGCGAGGCGAGAAAGCGCACGGCCTCGCCGATGTCCCCGGGTTGGGAGATCCGCCCGAGCGGGATCTGGCCGGTGATCTCCTCGAGCACGCCGGGGCGTGCCAGCGCCGGGCGCGTGAGGCGGGTTTCGACGAGCCCCGGACCGACCCCGTTCACGCGGATGCCCTGTGCCGCGAGACTCACCGCCAGCGAGCGCACCAGCATCAGCACGGCGCCCTTGGACGCGTCGTAGGCCACGCTGCCGAGCTCGGCCGCCATCGAGTTGGTGGAGCCGATGAGCACGATGCTGGCCCCTTCCTGCCCTGGCGCCTGCCGGGCCGCGAAGGCCTGCGCGGCGAAAAGGCAGCCCTTCACGTTGAGGGCGAAGGTGCGGTCCACCGCGGCTTCATCGAGCTCGGCGAAGTCGGTATCGAAGAACCCGCCGGCATTGCAGACCAGCGTGTCGAGCCCGCCCATCAGCTCCGCCGCGCGCGAAACCGCCTGCCGCGCGCCATCGGCGGTGGCCACGTCGGACGGGACGTAGACATGGGGGCCGCCCTCGGGGGCGGGCGGCAGCTGCGCGAGGGCGCCCGTGTCGTCCGGCGTTTCGGCGTTGACGGCCACACGCGCGCCGCCGGCCGCGAACGCGCGCGCGATGGCGAGCCCGATGCCCGACGTGGCGCCGGTGATCAGCACCCGCTGCGGGGAGGGCTGTGCTTCCTGTTGCGTCATTGGATTGACCTGTTACTATGATAACAAGGTAATACAGGGCTGGTGATGGGTGTCAATCGAAGGTGGATCAACGTCGCCAGCGTGACGCCAGCGGGGCTCGATGAACGCGATGTCATGGTCCGCGGCGACAGGTTCGCGGGCTTCGCCGCCCCGGAGGAGCCGTCCGGCTCCGACTGGGCGGTGATGGACGGCGGCGGCGCGATCCTCTACCCCGGCATGATCGACCTGCTGCAGCACGGCATGGCCGGCCATCTCTACGCCGACGCCGCCCCGGGCGCGGTGGAGGCGGCCTCGATGTTCCTGCTCTCCACCGGGTGCACGGGCTTTCTGCCGTCCTTCGGCTGCACGCCCACGGCGCGGATGCGCGAGGTGCTCGCCGGGCTCGGCGCGGGCTGCCGCGCGGCGGAAGGCGCCCGCGCGCTCGGCGTGCACAGCGAGGGACCCTGTTTCGGCCTGCCCGGAGCACACAATCCCGAGAACCTCGGCCGGCCGGGCCCCGCGCTGGCCGAAACGATGCTGGAGGCTGCCGGCGGGCGCCTCGCCGCGGTGACGGTGGCGCCCGAGCTTCCCGGCGCGGAGGGCTTCATCCGGGCACTCAAGGAGGCGGGCGTTTCGGTCCACCTCGGCCACAGCAGTGCCGCACCCCATGACGTGCCGCGCTACGTCGCCTGGGGGATCGATGCCGTCACCCACATCTTCAACGTCATGCCGCCCGAGCCCTACGGGGGCATGGGCATCCACCCCTATTCGCTGCCCGATGCGCTCCTGGCCGAGCGGGAGCTCCCGCTCGGGCTCGTCTGCGACGGGATCCATTGCGACCCCGGCTTCGTCCGGCTCCTCGCGCAACTGCCGCTCTCGCGGGTCTTTCTCGAGACCGACGCGATGAAATACGCCGGGGCCGAGGATACCGAGTTCGAGTTCTACCCCGGCTACTGGGTCAGGAGCGAGAAGGGCAACGCGGTTCACGACCGCAACGGGGGCCTGTGCGGCTCGTCGCTGACGCCGGACGAGGCCATGGGCAACTACCTCCGCCTGGGCGGCGCGAACCTGGTGCAGGCCGCCCATGCGACCAGCCTTGTGCCCGCCCGGGTGCTGGGCCGCGAAGCGGAACTCGGGAGCATCGAGACCGGCAAGCTGGCCGACTTCCTGCTGCTCGATCCGCACAGCCACGCGATCCGCGCGACCTGGGTGGACGGCGAGGAGCGGTATCGCGCCGCATGACGGTGGCGCGGCGCGGGCAATGCCCGCCGACGCATGCGGAGGCGGAGCCGGGCCGGTTTCGCCTGCGCGGCGAGACGCGGGCGAGGGGCGCCGCCCCTCGCGCTCCCCGAGGTATTTCGGGACCAAAGTGGGGAGGAGGCGCTGGCCGGGCCGGAGCGAGATGGCACCGGATCGAGGGCCTGGATGTGAACTCTCAGGAGGTTGATCACCCGGTTGGGGGTTAGGCTGCAATCGCCGGACTCCAGCCGAGGACCCGCAAGGATGAACAACCCGCACCAAGGGGCCCGCCTCACCGTCCATGGTCGAGAGCAGATTGTCGCACGCGTCCTCGCAGGACAGAAAGCCGCCGAGGTGGCCGCCGCCTTCGGCGTTGCCCTGCGCACCCTGCGCAAGTGGCTGGCCCGGTACCGCGCGGGCAGGCAAGCGACGCTTTCCGATCGCGCAAGCGCGCCCGCCCGCGTGGCGGGGCGTTTGCCGGATCGCCTGGTCGCGTTGGTCCTGGATTTACGGCGCGGCCTGCGCCTGACGGGGGCCGAAATCGCGGCCAGGCTGGGTCTCGGGAGGCCAACCGTCGCGCGCTGGCTGGCACGGGCGGGGATGGGCCGGCTGGCCCGGCTCGACCCGCCCGAGCCGGTGCGGCGCTATCAGCGCGAACGCCCGGGCGAACTGATCCATATCGACATCAAGAAGCCGGGCCGGTTCGAGCGGCCCGGCCACCGCGGCACCGGCACGCGGAGGGGCTGCCGCAACCGAGGCGCGGGCTGGGACTTCGTGCATGTGGCGGTCGATGACGCGACGCGGCTGGCCTATGTCGAGGTGCTGGGGGACGAGCGCAAGAACACCAACACCGGCTTCCTGATCCGCGCCCTGCGCTGGTTCCGCAGCCAGGGCATCCACGTCGAGCGGGTGATGACCGACAATGGCAGCGCCTACCGCTCCCGCCGCTTCGCCAAGGCGCTGCGATGGCTGGGCATCCGCCACATCCTCACCCGACCCTGCACTCCGAAGACCGACGGCAAGGCCGAGCGGTTCATCCAACCCTCGTGCGCGAACGGGTCTACGGCCTCGCCCATCCCACCTCGCAAGCCCGAAACGACGACATGCCCCGATGGCTTGACTGGTTCAACCGGGCAAGACAACACTCCGCTCTCAACCGCCGAACTCCCCTTGCAAGGGTGAATGACCTTCCGAGAACTCACACCTAGCGCGCAAGCGCGCGCCCGAGCCCGGCGGCAAGCAGGATCAGGAGCGCGGGGTGCGGCGCCGCGAGGCCCTCGACCCTGGCGAGGATCGTGGCAAGCGCGGGCGCCGACGCGTGGCCGGCGCGCCGTGCCTGCGGCGCCAGCGCGCAGAGCGCGGCAAGCGCCTCCGCCCCGTGGCCGGGTTCGTGGTCGGCTGCGAGCGCCCTGAGCCGCACGGCGGCGGGGTCGCGGCGCAACCCGCGGGCGAGCCTGAGCAGCAGGCCGGTGACCGCGAGGCCGGGATCGCGTTCCTCGCGGCGCCATTCGCGGGCGAATTCCTCCTCGCAGCCAAGAATCTTCGACAGCGCCAGCAGCACCACCTTGCTGCGGGGCTCGGCCATCGGCCCGGTGGAGGCCTCGGTCAGCGCGAGGTAGAACTCGGCGAGCGCCCCGGCGCTTTGGCCGTCACGCAGCTTGCCGAGGGCGGAGGCCGCCGCGAGCCGGCAATCGAGATCGGGATCCTCCACCAGCATCGCCCGGACCCGGGGCAGCCGCGCGGCGTCGCGCATGTCTCCGAGGGTCCGCACGGCGCGGGCGCGCAGCAACGGGTTTTCCTCGTCCAGAAGTGCGGCCACCGCCGCCGCCGCCGCCGGCGCCGGCAGCCGGCCAAGCGCCTCCAGCGCGGCGTAGCGCAGCTCCACCAGCCCGCGGTAGGCCAGCACGCCCTCGAGCGCGGCCACGACCTGGGGATGGGGAGGGATCCGGCCCAGCGCGCGGATGGCCTCGTGGCGCACGTCGAAGCTGGGATCGCGGAGCGCGGCGAAGAGTTCCTCCTTGGCCAGCAGGCTGCCCGACGAGCCGAAGCGGAAGGCGAGATCGCGCCGCCGTTCCTCGGAGGTGAGGCTCGCGTAGCGGCCGATGCCCCAGAGCGCGCGTAACGGGCTGCCGGTGGCAAAATGCCCGGCGAAATCGCGGATGGTGATCGCGCCCTCCTCGCGCAGCCGCGCGAAGATCAGCGCCGAGATCGCGGCCACGACGGCCGCGAGCACGAAGAGGATCTCGTAATTGCCGATGTGCAGCCCGGCCACTGAGAGCCCTGCGGGCCCGATCGCCGCCAGGAGCACGCCGGCCGCCACCGTCACCACGCCGCCCACCACCCCGTCGATGCCGTAGTGGAGCACCATGTAGCTTTCCTTCGACGCCGGCGGCACGGTGTTGAGCATGTAGACGTTGGCCATGGAGATGCCGGCCTGGAAGAGCGCGCCGAAGAGGAAGAAGGCCGCCGCCACGGCCACCGGCCCGCCCGGCAGAGCGCCCCCCATGAACGGCAGCGCAAGAAGCAGCATCACCTGGCCGGCCTGGAGCGCGGCGCGGATCGCGCGCGTGCCGTAGCGGTCGGTGAACCAGCCCGCCGCGAGCGTGCCCGCCGCCGCACCGACCGGCACGAAGGCGGCGAGGAACACCAGCGTGCCGGACGACATGCCGAGCCGCTCGCGGAAGTAGAGCAGCAGGAACACGCCGAGCGCCACCGCGACGAGGTTCTGCAGCGCCGAGGCGGCGAGGAAGCCCAGGTAGTTCCGGTCGCGCAGCGGCTCGGCCAGGCGGCCGAGGCCGCGACGGGGCGCAGCCTCCGGCGCGCCGCCGCCAAGCTTGAAGAGGCACAGCGCCCCCAGCACCCCGGCGAGGATGCCGAAGGCGAAGACGGGGTAGAACCGCTCGACACCGCCGCCTTCCTCCGCATCCAGCAGCCAGCGGATGGCCCAGGACACGCCGAGCGCCACCGGCAGGTAGGCGAGCGCCATGCGCCCGGCGATTCGCCCGCGCACCGAACGCGGCATGAACTCCTGCGACCAGGGCACGAGCGCCGCTTCGGCGAGACTGCGGCAGACCGAGAAGCCCAGCATCGCGACCAGCAGGACCGCGAAGACGGCGCCGGCATCGGGCGCGAAGAGCGGGGCGAGGAACAGCAGCAACAGGAAGCCGTACCGCAGCGAGAGCGCCGTGCCCGCCACCCGCCGCGCGCCCAGGCCCGCGAGCAGCGGCAGCGCCACCACCCCCAGCGCCTGGAAGAAGGGCATCATGCCCGCCAGCAGGCCGATGCGATCCTCGCCCAGCCCCAGCTCGGCGGCGAAGAGCGCGAGCGGGGCCTGAACGGTGCAAAGCACCGCCGTTCCGGTGAGCACGGTGGAGAGGTAGAACCAGGGCAGGCGGCGCAGCTTGTCGTAGTCGCTCTGGCGGCGCGGCGGAGTGTGAGGGGCGGACGGCCCTGTCACCCCGTTTCCGCGAATTCGAGGGGCCAGGCCGCGATCACGTGCTGGCACGCGTCCACCCGCCAGCAATAGCCCAGCGCGCGGCCCGGCCCCAGCGGAAGGAGGCCCGGCTGGCCGAATCGCAGGCTTGCGAACTGCCCGCGCGCGCCCTCGCCCGTTTCGGCGGCCGGCCCGCCGGTGAAAAGGGGCACCTCCGCCAGTGTCTCCACGCGGCCATCTGCGAGGCGCAGGATGCGGGCGGTCAGGCTCACCGGGTGCTCGCGATGCGCGTGGAGCGTCAGCAGACGGTCGGGGCCCAGCGCCGCGAGACCCGAGGCCTGGGCGGCGATCCCGGTGGCGATGACGGGCCCGAAGCTCTCGCCGCCGTCCTCGGACTGCGCGAGGTGATTGTCGAGGTTGCAGCCGCGCGCGGCGTCGAAGGCCCAGAACAGGACCGCGACGCGCCCGGCGCCGAGGTGGCAGAGCCGGCACTCCCACGGCGCCACGGTGCCGCCCGGCGCCCGGAAGAAGACCGAGAGTCGCCGCCAGCTTTCGCCCTCGTCGTCGCTCGCGATCAGCCAGCCCTCGTGCCCCGAGGCGCCGAGGTGAAAGGGCGCGGCCGCGGCGAGGAGCCGGCCCGATGGCAGCACGATGGCCGGCCCCGAAAGCTCCAGCGGCGCGCCCTCCACCGAGAAGGCGCGCGGCGCGCTCCAGCTGCGGCCGCCGTCGTCCGAATGGCAAAGCCGGTTGACGAGCGGCAATGTCGCGTTGGTGGCAGGATCGACGATTGGGGTGAGCGCGTCGGGGCGCCGAAAGGCGTAGCCGGTGGCGAGCACCCGCCCAGATGGGAGGACGACGGGCTTGAGGCTTTCGGATTCGAGCGCACCGGCCCCGTGCAGCGGAACCGGATCGGACCATGTCGCCCCGCCATCCTCGCTGCGGCTGGCATGGGCGCGCATATCGGCGGAATCGAACGCCTGCCCGATGGAGAACAGCGCGAGCAGGGTGCCGTCGGCCAGCCGCGCGAGGCCGGGAAACACCGCCTGGCGGCTCACCAGCAGCGGTGCGGGGTTGGCGTAGAGCGTCCGGCCCTCGCCCACCTGGAGGCCGGGGGCGTCAGGCAAGCGGCGGCGCGCCCGGAGCGATGATCTTGCCCGACAACCGGGTATAGGGGAGCCGCGTGAGATTGGAGGTACACAGACCGGCGCTGTCGACGTTGAAGGAGGCGCGGGCGATGGGGTCGTAGGCGGCGCGGTGCGAGACCGCCGCCTTGACGATCACGTAGGCGGCATCCTCGGGCCGCACGCCCTGGCTGTGAAGGTGGCCGAGATCCATCGGCGCCGTCTTGCGCGAGGTGAGCAGGATCAGTGCCTGCCCGGTGTCGAGCACGGCGCTGGGGCCCATGTCGATCCGCGTGCCCTGCATCGAGGCGAGGTGGGATTGCTTGTTCTCCAGCTCGAAGCGCCCGTCGCTCAGGTGCTTGACAGTGCCGGTCACGGTCACCGGGCGGCCGTGGTGGGCATCGGTCTTGGCGCCCACGTCGAGGGTAAGGGAGGCGCCGAGGCCGGCGGCATGGCAGGCCTGCGCTGCCTCGGGATCGGCCAGGGCGGCGACGATCCCGCTGCGGCCGGTGGCAAGGAGCGGGCCGAGAATATCGGTGGCATCCCCCGGGGCGCCGCCGCCGATGTTGTCGGCCGCCTCCACGAGCAGCACCGGGCCCGGGCCGGGCGGGAGCGCGTCGACCCGCTCCAGCACCTGCGCGAGCGGTTCTTCGTGCGGGTAGCCTTCGGCGAGGTGCTCTTCCAGCACCGCCTGGAGCGCGGCGAGGCGGGCGCGGGCCCGGCCGGGATCGCCGCGGGTGTAGGCGTTCAGGCTGAAGCCGCAATCGGGGATGTCGGCGTAGGAATAGCCCGCCATCACGTTGATCCCGAGGATCTCGGGGTCTTCGGCCTCGATCTCTCTCGCGCGTGCCAGAACGGCCCGCATCGGCAGCGATGCCGAGCCGACGCCGGTGGGCGGCAGCACGTAGGGCGTGGGATGATGCACCCCGCGAACCTCCGCGGCCGAGCCGGGCGCGGCGAGGAACGCGTCGAGCATCTCGGCGGCACGCACCGCGCTTTCGCGGGCATCGGCATGGGGGTTTTCGCGGTAGGCCGTCAGGTATGTCGCGTTGTGCACCATGTCGGTGCTGACATTGGCGTGCAGATCGAGCACGCCGACCACGGGCAGCGCCGCGCCCTCGGGGCCGAGCTCGCGCCGTATCCGCGCGAGCAGCTGGCCTTCCACGTCGTCGCGGCGCTCGCTCACCATGGCGCCGTGCAGGACGAGGAAGATCCCGTCGAGCGTGTCCTTCTCGGCGGCGAGATCGGCGAAGAAGCGGGCGTCGAACGCCTCCACCACCTCCTCGGCCACGGTGCCGGCCGGGCTGGCGCCGAGATGGATGGAAGGGACAACCTCCCAGCCGCGCGCCTCGGCGAGCTCCAGCACCCCGTCCATGGGCGAGCCGCTGCCGCGGTTGCGCCGCACGACCTCCGGCCCCTCGACCCAGAGGCTGCTTTCGAAGGCGGCCCGGCCCGTGCCCTCGGCGAGGAAACTGTGGGTTTCATGGAAGATGCCGGCGACGAGAACCCGCGGTGCCATTTTCTGCGCCCTCCTCTGGCGGCTGCGGCCTCGCGCTGAACGCCGGACCGTTTATTCGCTTATCATGATAACAGGACTACCCGTCAATTCCAGCGATCGCGCCGCGTGAACGCGCTCGCGGCCCGGCCCCGGAGCCTCGCCCGCGCAGATGCCGAACGGGGAACCCGCTCGGTATCGCGCCGCAGGGCTGCGCACCAAGGATCGCCGCTCCGGCCTGCGCACGGTCGGGGCAGGAACGGCACTGTCTCAGACCTGCCGGGGCGCATAACGCCCTGCCCGGTGCGCCGTCACGGAAGCGCCGTCGAAGGCCAGCGTTCCGGCCACATAGGTGGCCTGGGGCCGCGCGGCGAAGGTCATGCCGTCGTAGGCGCTCCAGCCCGGGCCCTCGGGATCGGCTCCCGCGTCGTAGACTGTGTCCTCCAGCGCCAGAACCGCGATGTCCGCATCCGCCCCGGGGGCTAGGCGCCCCTTTCCCGCAAGCCCGAAGAAGGCGGCCGGCCCCTCGGCGAGCATCCGTGCACAAAGCGATGCCGCGGCATCGGCACTCCCGCGGCGGCGGAGCGCCTCGGTGAAGAACCCCGGCATCAGCACCTCGAGGCCCGGCATGCCGGCCGAGACATCGAAGATGTTCGCCGCGCTCTTGCGCTCCAGCGACCACGCGCTGTGATCGGAGGAAACGAAGGCCGCACCACCCGCGTCCAGCACATCCCAGAGCGCCTCGCGCTGGCCCTCGCGGATCGGCGGGTTCACCTTCATGCGCGCGCCGAGCCGCGGGATGTCCTCCGCGGCGTCGAAGACCAGGTAGTGCAGGCACATCTCCGCCGTTGCCCGGGCGCCCCTCGTGCGCGCGGCCGCAACGAGATCGAAGCCCTCGGCCAGGGAGATATGCACGATATGCGCATGCCCGCCGAGCCCTGCGCCGAGCTGCAGGAAGCTTGCCGTCGCCGCGAGCTCGGCCGCCGGCGGGCGCGAAGGAGAGTGATCGGCCGGAGCCGTGCGGCCGGCCGCGCGCATGCGCGCCTCGGTGGCGCGGATCAGGTCCTCGTCCTCGTTGTGCAGGCCCACGGGCAGGCCGGTACCTTCCAGAGCCTCGAAGAGCACCGCCATGGCACCGCTGCCGATCCGCGGGAAGCGGTGGGGATGCGCCTCGAAGGACGAGATCTTGAACGCGCAGACCCCGCCCTCCACGAGCGCCCCGATTGCCGCGGGATCGGGCTCGGGCGCGACGGTGCCGTAGAGCGCCACGTGGGTATGGGCGAGGCGCCCGACCGCCTCGATCTTCCGGGCGAGCAACTCGGCATCCGTAATCGGGTCGGGCGCATCGTAGGGCATGTCGACGATGGTGGTCACGCCCCCGCGGGCGGCGGCGGCGGTGGTGGGGCCGATCCCCTCGAACCCGTGCTGGCTGCCGGCATGGGTCTGCCCGTCGATGGCACCGGGCATCAGGTAGGCACCGGGATACTCGGCGCGCAGGCGGGCCTCCGGAGCCTGGGCACGGCCATCGCCGAGGCAGGCGATTCTGCCGTCGGCAACGCCGAGCCACCCGTCCTGCAGCACTCCGCCCGGCAGCACCAGGCGCCCCGTCATGAGCAGATCGAGCATGTGAGTCCTTCCCCGGCATTCGGTCCCGCGGCGGCACGCGGCGTGGCGCAAGCATCGCGGCCGTCGCGCTCCGGATCAAGCCGGGGGAAGGCAACGAGTGGCGGACGGGCGGAGCGCTGCAAGGCGCCAAAGGCTGGCGGAGACGCCGCGGCCCGGGCACACCGGGCGCCGTCGCCACCCCACGCCGGCACCGCGCGGGGCGGCCCGAGGCTTGGCATCCCGGGCGATCCGGGCTAAGCCGCAGCGCAGCACACCAGGACCCGGCCATCGCGCCGGGTGGCTCTTCCGGCCGCCTATCCGCCGGACAACCCAGCACGAAGGCGAAAGCCCCGGCCCAGGCGAAGCGCGCACCCGCGCGATCGGCGCGCCGGCCGCCACACCGCCAACGGACACCGAAGCATGTTCTCATTCGACGCATACCGGAGCCAGTGGCTCGGAAACATCCGCGGCGATCTGCTGGCCGGGCTGGTGGTGGCGCTGGCGCTCATTCCCGAGGCCATCGCCTTTTCCATCATCGCCGGCGTCGACCCGAAGGTGGGGCTCTACGCGAGCTTCTCCATCGCCGTCATCACCGCCATCGCCGGAGGCCGGCCCGGCATGATCTCGGCCGCCACCGCCGCGACCGCCGTGCTGATGGTCACGCTCGTGCGCGACCACGGGCTGCAATACCTGCTCGCCGCCACCGTGCTTGCCGGCCTGCTGCAGATCGCCATGGGCGTGCTGAAGCTCGGGTTCGTGATGCGCTATGTCTCGAAATCGGTGATGACGGGCTTCGTGAACGCGCTGGCAATCCTGATCTTCATGGCGCAGCTGCCCGAACTCGACCCCCGCGCGGTAACGTGGCTGACCTACGTGCTCGTCGCCGCCGGGCTCGCCATCATCTACCTCTTTCCGCGCATCACCCGGGCCATCCCCTCGCCGCTGGTCACCATCGTCGTGCTCACCGCGCTGACCGTCGCGCTGGGGCTCGACGTGCGCACCGTGGGCGACATGGGCGAGCTGCCCGACACGCTGCCGGTGTTCCTGATCCCCGACATCCCGCTGACGCTGGAGACGCTGCGGATCATCTTTCC
>CAYXOX010000058.1:0-16129 GCA_964466745.1 uncultured Rhodobacterales bacterium | reverse complement strand
AGCGTGGTGGCGTCGGCCATGGTGAAGGGCACGTCGAGGATGCGCGCCAGGGTCTGGGCCAGCAGCGTCTTGCCGCAGCCCGTGGGCCCGATCAGCAGGATGTTCGACTTCGCCAGCTCGATGTCGCCGGATTTCGAGGCGTGGTTGAGACGCTTGTAATGGTTGTGCACGGCGACCGAGAGCACCCGCTTGGCATGCGACTGGCCGATCACGTAATCGTCGAGAACCTCGCAGATCTCCTTGGGGGTCGGCACGCCGTCGGAGGATTTCAGACCCGCGGTCTTCGTTTCCTCGCGGATGATGTCCATGCACAGCTCGACGCATTCGTCGCAGATGAACACCGTCGGCCCGGCGATCAGTTTGCGCACCTCGTGCTGGCTCTTGCCGCAGAAGCTGCAATAGAGCGTGTTCTTGCCGTCACCGCTGGTGCTGTTTGCCATCGTTTACCTTTCGGGGGCCGTGGCCCGCGTTCCGGGGCCTTCAGGGCCCTGCCATCTGCCCTTTGCGCCAGCCTAGAACAGCCCCGACGCGGGATACAACGTCAAAAACGCCGCGCGATCAGCTGCCCTTCTCCGGCGCATCATCGGGTTTCTCGCGGCTGGTGAGGATCTCGTCGATCAGGCCCCAGTCGCGGGCTTCCTCGGGCGACATGAAGTTGTCGCGCTCGAGCGCGGCTTCCACCTTCTTGAGGGGCTGCCCGGTATGGGTCACGTAGATCTCGTTGAGGCGGCGCTTGAGCTTCAGCGTTTCCTCGGCGTGGATCATGATGTCGGTCGCCTGGCCCTGGTAGCCGCCCGAGGGCTGGTGCACCATGATCCGGCTGTTGGGCAGCGAGAAGCGCATGCCCTTCTCGCCCGCAGTGAGCAGGAGCGAGCCCATGGAGGCGGCCTGGCCGACGACCAGCGTCGAGACCTTGGGGCGGATGTACTGCATCGTGTCGTAGATCGAGAGGCCGCTCGTCACCACGCCGCCGGGGCTGTTGATGTACATGGAGATTTCCTTGGAGGGATTCTCCGCCTCGAGATGCAGAAGCTGCGCGACGATGAGCTGGCTCATCCCGTCGTGCACGGGGCCGTTCACGAAGATCACGCGCTCCTTGAGCAGGCGCGAGAAGATATCGTAGGCGCGCTCGCCCCGGCTGGTCTGCTCGACGACCATGGGAACGAGGTTCATGTAGTGCTCGATGGGGTCTTTCATGGAATGTCCTGCCTAGGATCGGGGGCCGCGCGCATCGCGCGTCGTCTCGGCGAGTCTTAGTTTCCCCCCGGGGGGGCTGCAAGGGCAGCCGGCGTGCCGGGCCGGCCCCGTCCCGCGGGCGCAGGGCGCCGCGGGGCGGCGCGGAGAGCTTTCATCGCAGGGCCCGGCGGCGAGGGCGGCGGCGCGAGGGGCCCTGCTCCTCGCGCTCCCCGGAGTATTTCGGCCAGGATGAAGGGGCGGGATGAAAGGGGCGGCGGAGGGCCGCAGGCGGCGACGGCCCGGCCCCCCGCCCGCGGCTCAGGCGGCGGCCTGCTCGGGGGTCTTGCCGAGGATGATCATGCCCAGAAGGTCGTCCTCTGTCACCTTGTCCACCTCCACGGTGCCGACGAGGGCACCGTTCTTCATCACGCTGGCGCGGTCGCACATGGCCTTAACCTGGTGGATGTCGTGGTCGATCAGGAAGATCCCGATCCCCTGGCGCTTCAGCTCCGCGATGAGATCGGCCACCATCTGGGTTTCCTGCACGCCGAGGGCGGCGGTGGGTTCGTCCATGATCAGGATCTTTGCGTTGAAGTAGACCGCGCGGCTGATGGCGACCGACTGGCGCTGACCGCCCGAGAGCGCCGACACCGGTGACGAGAACTTCTGGAAGTTCGGGTTGAGCCGGCCCATGATCTTGCGGGTCTCGGCCTCCATGCGCGCATCGTCCACCAGCCCGAGCGGCGTGACCAGCTCGCGGCCGAGAAAGAGGTTCGAGGCGGCATCCAGGTTGTCGGCCAGCGCGAGCGTCTGGTAGATCGTCTCGATGTTGTGCCGGCGCGCGTCGCGCGGATTGTTGATTGAGACCTTATGCCCGTTCACGAAGATCTCGCCTGAATCCATCTGGTAGGCGCCCGAGAGGCACTTGATGAGGGTGGATTTGCCGGCGCCGTTGTGGCCCAGGAGGCCGACGACCTCGCCGGGGTAGAGATCGACGCTCACGCGGTCCACCGCCTTCACCCCGCCGAAGGCGATGGAGATGTCGCGCATCTCCACCAGCGGTGTGCCGGAGCGGTCGACCGGGGCGGACGGAACCTTGGGGATATCTGTCATCAGCGGTCTCCCGTGCGGCGGCGATAGATGATGTCGATCAGCACGGCGAGCACCAGCACCGTGCCCACGACGATGTTCTGGAACGGCGCATCCACGCCGACCATCGCCATCCCCGACTGCAGCGACTGCATGATGAGCGCGCCGAGGATCGCGCCGTAGATCGTGCCGATCCCTCCCGACAGCGCCGTGCCGCCGATCACCGCCGCGGCGATCACGCGCAGTTCGTCGAGCGTGCCGATGTCGTTGGAATGGAAGGTCTGCCGGGACGAGGCCACCACGGCCGAGAGCGCGCAGAGGAACCCCACGATGGCGAACACCTTCACCGTCAGGAGCCGCGTGTTGATGCCCGAGAGCTGCGCCGCGTCGGGATTGCCGCCGGTGGCGAAGATGTAGCGCCCCAGCCTGGTGCGCTGTGCCACCACCGTCATCACGACGGCCACGAGGATGAGCAGCAGTACCGACACCGGCACGCCGTAGCCCGCGCTGTGGCCCTCGGGCATCACCATGCCGCGTGCCTCGAACATCCGCTCCAGCCGCGCCTCCGGGATCTGATAGGCGTTCAGCAGGGCCACGAAACCGAGGATCGCCACGCTCACCACCAGCCCGAGCACCACCTCGGCCCAGACCGGCTTGACCGGGAAATCATGGGCCAGCTTGTTGCGGCGCGCGCTCGCCAGCGCCCAGAGCGCGGCGGCCACGGCCACGGCGCCGAGCACCCAGCTCCAGGTTTCGCCGAGCGTGCCGTTGATGCCTCCGAAGAGCTGGAAGGTCTCGTCGAGGGGGCCGATCGTCTGGCCGTTGGTGAGGTACCAGGCCACGTTCCGCCAGACGAGCAGCCCCCCCAGCGTGACGATGAAGGCCGGGATCGCCAGATAGCCGATCAGCCAGCCGTGAAAACTGCCGATGACCACGCCGCTGACAAGGCCCACGAGAATGGCCAGCGGCGCGATCGCCGGGTGCCCGAGCTCGAGCCCGAGCAGGCCGGGGGCCCAGGCCGTCTGGGTCATGGCCATGATCGCCGAGCAGGTGGCCAGCAGCGAGCCCACCGAGAGATCGATGTGGCGCGTGACGATCACGAACACCATTGCCGTGGCCATGATCGCCACGCTCACCGTCTGGATGGTGAGGTTGAAGATGTTGCGCGGCGTCAGGAAGCGGCCATCGGTGAGCAGGTTGAACACGAGGCACACCAGCACGAAGGCGCCGATCATGCCCAGAAGGCGTGTGTCAAGCTCGAGTGATTGTGCCAGGCTTCGGCGCGGCGGCGCCGCCTTGGGGGAAGCGTCGGTGGTGTCGGCCATGTTCGGACCTCCGCTTGAAGCAAGTGCGGCGGGTTGCGCGCGCAGGAAGGGCGGTGCTTGTGACCGCCGGTCGCGGTGCGCGGGTGGCTGGCGAGACCGCCGCGCCCCGCGGCGCCCCCGCCGGAAAGGCGCGGCGCGGGGCAGGCCCCCGCGCCGCGCCGCGCGGCATCAGTTGCAGGGCGCCGGGCCGCTTTCCACGCCCTGGCAGAGCGCTTCCTGCGTGATCCAGCCGGCATCCACCACCACGGTGAGGTTCTCGGCGGTGATCGGCACGGGCTCGAGGAACATCGCGTTCATCGTCGTGCCGCCCGGCGAGGTCCATTCCACGGCGCCGTCGACGGCGTCCATGGCGGTACCCCCGGCCAGGGCCACGGCGATCTCGCCCGCGGCCCGCCCGAGATCCCGCGCGTCCTTCCAGACGCTCACGGTCTGGGTGCCGCGCGCCACGCGGTTGAGGGCGGCATGGTCACCGTCCTGGCCCGACACCGGGATGCCTTCCATGCCCTGCGCCGTCAGCGCAGCCACGACACCGCCCGCGGTGCCGTCGTTGGAGGCCACGACAGCGTCGACGTTGTTGTCGTTGGCGGTGAGGATCTGCTCCATGTTGCGCTGGGCGTTCGCGGGCAGCCAGCCGTCGGTGTAGGCCTCGCCGACGATGGTGATGTCGCCCGCGTCGATCGCCGCCTGCAGGATCTCCTGCTGGCCCCCGCGGAGGAAATCGGCGTTGGGATCCTGCGCCGAGCCCTTGATCATCACGTAATTGCCGGTGGGCTGGGCCGCGAACACGGCACGGGCCTGCATCCGGCCCACCTCGATGTTGTCGAAGGTGAGATAGAAGGCGCGGCTGTCCTCGATCAGGCGGTCGTAGGCGATCACCGGGATGCCCTCGTCGGCGGCGGCCTGCACGGCCGGCTGGATCGCCTGTGCGTCCTGCGCCAGGATGATGAGGGCATCCACACCTTGCGCGATCAGGCTTTCGACGTCGGAAAGCTGCTTGGCGGCGGACGATTGCGCGTCGGCCGAAACATACTCCACGCCGGCGGCGTCCAGCGCGCCGCGGATGGCCGCCTCGTCGGTCTTCCAGCGCTCTTCCTGGAAGTTCGACCAGCTGACACCCACCGTCTGGGCGAGTGCCGGAGTCGTGAAGCTGGCGGCCGCGACGGCCGCTGCAGCGAGTGCTGTGCGCATGGTATCCTCCCTAGATGCGTCGCCCTCTGCGGGGCATGGTGGCCAAGGGCCACGAGCGGAGTGAACACCCATTGAACGCCTGTGTCAAAGCCTTACAACCCTGTGATGTTCGCGCTAACAAGCCGATGATGGAAAGCTGATGCTGCCCCGAGGCGAAAACCGGCAATGGCGCGCGACGCCGCCTCTCCTCGCGCTCGCCTTCTTCGCCGCAGGTACGGCGCTGGCCGAGGCGCCGCGCTTCGCGCCCGTGCCAGACGCGCTGCCAGCGCCCCATGTCTACGAGGGCGGCTGGGAGCATTTCGTCGGCGGCGGCCTCGCGGCGTTCGACTGCACGGGCGACGGACTGCCCGAACTCTTTGCCGCCGGCGGTGCCGCGCCGGCCGCGCTCTTCCTGAACCGGAGCTCGGAGGGCGCGATCCGCTTCGATGCCGCCCCTCCGCCGGGGGGCGAACCCATCCTCGGGGCCACCGGCGCCTATCCCCTCGATCTCGACGGCGACGGCCTCCTCGATCTCTTCGTGCTGCGTGTCGGAGAGAACCTGGTGCTCCGCGGCGAAGGCGACTGCCGGTTCACCCGGGCGAACGCGGCGCTGGGGATCGAGGGAGGCGCGGCCTGGTCCACCGCGTTCACGGCCTGGTGGGGCGCGGCGGAGCGCCCGACCCTCGCCGTGGGCAACTACGTGAACCGCGACGACCCCGAGGGCCCCTTTGGGACCTGCGACGACAATCGCCTGCACCGCCCGGACGAGCGCGGCGGCTGGCGGCCCGAGCCGCTCTCGCCGGGCTACTGCGCGCTCTCGATGCTGGCCTACACCCCCGCCTCCGGCCACCCCGGGCTGCGCATCTCCAACGACCGGCACTACTACGTTCGGGACGGAGCCGAGCAGCTCTGGGACATCGCCTCCGAACGGTTCCTCGGCGCCGAGGACGGGTTTCCCCGCGTATCGCTGTGGGGCATGGGCATCGCGGCCCGCGACATCACCGGGGACGGGCGCGCCGAGGTGATGCTCACCTCCATGGGCGACCAGCTTCTGCAGATCGCCCGGCCCGACGGCTCCTACGCCGCCGCCCCCTTCGAGCTTGGCACCTATGCCCACCGCCCGCACACCGGAGAGGACGGGCGCCCCTCGACGGGCTGGCACGCGGAATGGGGCGATGTGAACAACGATGGCCGGCCCGACCTCTTCATCGCGAAGGGCAACGTGGACCAGATGCCCGAGAACGCCATGGAAGACCCCAACAACCTGCTGCTCCAGCGCCCCGACGGCACATTCGAGGAGATCGCGGGCGAGGCCGGCGTGGCCAGCACCGCGCGCGCCCGCGGCGCGGCGCTCGCGGATCTCGACGGCGACGGCCTCCTCGATCTGGCCGTCGTGAACCGGCGCGCGCCGCTCGAGATCTGGCGCAACACGGGGCCCGCGGGCACCTGGCTCGCGCTGGCGCCGCGCCTGCCTTCCGGCAACAGATTCGCCGTGGGCGCCCGCGTGGCGCTGCGCGCGGGCGGCGCGCTGCAGGTCCAGGAGGTCACCGTCGGCGGCGGACATGCCGGTGGCAGCGCCCTGCCGCTGCACTTCGGGCTCGGCGCCGCGGAGCGCGCCGAGGTGCAGGTGACCTGGCCCGACGGCACCGCCAGCGGCTGGCAGCCGGTGCAGCCGGGCGCCAGGTACGCGGCCCGCCCGGGCCCGGACGGCGGGCTGGCGCTCTCCCCCCTGCCCTGACGGCGCACCCCGCCTGGCCTGCGCACCGCGTGTACGCGCCGCGGGGTGCCCCCCGAATGCCCGCCGCCGCCCGCCCCTGACCCATTGCGCTCCCCCGGCCTGCACGGCCATGATGGACCGCACCGGCCACACCGGCCGCAAGAACCCGAGGACAGCCCGGAATGGACCTCAAGCAGCGCCTGCGAGACCGCGACGACACGCTTTCGATGCTGGGGTGCCTCGTGCCTTCGGCCGTCACCGCGCAGGTCGTCGCGCGCTCGGGCATCGACATCGTGATGTTCGATCTCGAACACATGCCGCTCGACGCCGCCACGCTCCACGCCATGATTGCCGCCACACAGGGTACTGCCTGCGCGCCGCTCGTGCGCGTGCCGGGGCACGACCCCGCACCGGTGAAGCTCGCACTCGATCTCGGGGCGGAAGGGATCGTCTTTCCGCTGGTCCGGACCGAACGGGAAGCCGCCGCATGCGTCGCGGCCACGCGCTACCCGCCGCGCGGCATCCGCGGCTGGGGCCCCTTCGCCGCCCATGCGCGGTGGGGCGTCGCGGCGGCGGAGTACCTGCCGCGCCTCGGGGACCGGATCGTGACCTGCCTGCTGATCGAAACGGCGGAAGCTGTGGAGAACATCGCCGGGATCTGCGCCGTCGACGGGGTGGATTTCCTGTTCGTGGCCCCGTTCGACCTCTCGACCTCCCTCGGCGTCCCGGGGGATTTCGAGGCACCGGCCTTTCGCGCCGCGGTCGCGCGGGTCGAGGCGGCGGCCCATGCGGCGGGCGTTCCCCTGGGAGGCGGCCCGGTGACAGGCCCCGACGCGGCCCGCGACCTCGCCACCCGCGGCTACAGGGTACTGGCCGATTTCGACCTGTTCCAGCTCGGCCGAACCGCCGGCGCGCTGGCGGGCTGGACGAAGGATGCGGCCGGAACCGCCAGTGGCGCGCCGGCGGGATGATGCCGCCACGTGGGCAGGGGCAAGGTCGCCGGTGAGACGCGGCGCAGGCGGGCGCCCCGCACAATCACGGGGCGCGGAACGGATCCCGCGTCTCGCCTTGGCCCGGGGGCACCACTCTGCTCCTGGCCGCAGGGTGATCCCTGTGCGCGGGAGCCACGAAACCTGAAGGGATCGGCCAAGGAAGGCGAGAAACGCACCGCCCGCGCTGCTCTTTCCCTCCGGCGTCCTCGGTCGGGCGCCTCGCGGGCGACGCGGGTCCGGGAACCGCTCGCAGCGTCACGCGCGCGGCGAGCGAGGGGCTCCCCCGAGTATTTGCGCCAGGATGAAAGGGCATCCCCGATCCCCGTTCGGACGGCGCCTCATGTCGCGCGGCCTTCATCTTGGCAAAAATATTCACGGCGCACGGCGGGACGCTTGCGCCGCGGCGCCGCCGGGCGCCGGCCTTCGCGCCCCGAACCGGCGCCGCGCGCTCCCTGCCGGGGCTCGCGCCGCCGCTTCAGCGCTCGGCCCGCGGCCGGAGGCGGGCGCCGTCGCTGACCGCATCGGAGGGGTGCGTGACGACCCGGTCTCCCGCCGAAAGCCCGTCGAGCACGATGGCCATGCGCCCGTCGTGCCGGCCGATCGTGACCGGGCGTTCGCGCGCGCGCATCGTGTCGTCCACGGTGTACACCCGCCACTCCTCGCCGCGCCGGAACGCCGCCGCCAGCGGGATCTGCAGCGCGTCCTCGGTCTGCCATTCCACGATCCGGAGGAAGACCGCGTAGTTGTGACCGAGCCCGGCGTGGGTTTCCGGGGGCGAGACCAGCTCGAAGACAGCGTCCACGCGCTGTTCCTCGATTCCGAGCGCCGAGACGCGGGTGCGCGCCGCGGGTTCGATCCGCGCAAGCCGCGCCTCGAGCGTGTCCGCCCCGCCCCAGCGCTCGATCCGCGCGAGCGCGCGGTCCGGCAGCGACACCGCGGCCGTCGAGAGCAGGTCCGCGCGGATGTGCAGATCGCCCGGATCGCCGATCGAGAGCAGCCGTTCGCCCGCCGCGACCGGGCGCTCGGAGACGGTGGCGATATCGAGCACCACGCCTGCCGCGGGGGCGCGCAGTTCCACGCAACAGGCACGCGCGCCGTCGAGCACGGGATTTGCGGGCACCCGAAGCATCGCCTCGGCCCGCTCCAGCGCGCCTTCGGCCATGTCGCGGCGGGAGGCCGCCGCCGCCTCGGTCGCCCGCGCAAGCGCAACCTGCTGGCTGGCATCCTCGAGCCGCGTCACCGAGGCCGCCCCCCGTTCCACCAGCGTCTGGGCGCGCTCGAACTGGGTGATCGCGTAGGCGGTGTTCTCCTCGGCCTGGGCGAGATCGGCCTCGGCCACGTGCAGCGCCGCCTCGGCCTCCCGCAGCCCGGCCTCGGCCTGGGCGCGGGCGCGTGCATCGAGCAGAGCGGGCTGCACCGGTTCCACCCGTGCCACCACAGTCACCCCGGCCTCCACCGGATCGCCCACCGCAACCGGCGAGCGCAGCGCGGTGCCCGCGATGGGCGCGGCCACTTCGTAGAGCTGGCGGACCTCGGCCACCCCATCGGCTCCGAGCGTGAGCTCGAAGGGCCCGCGTTCGGCCACCGCGATGTCCACCGGAACGGCTTCCTCGCGCAGGATCGCCACGAGCAGGGCCGCGGGCACGGCCAGGCCCACGGCCCAGAGCCCGAGCGTGCGGACGGACAGGTTCATCGCGTTCACTCCCTTGTCTTCATCACGGCGACGAGATCGAGCCGGTCGAGGCGCCGGCGCACCAGCAGCGCCGAGGCCAGCGCCGCGCCCAGGACCACGACGCTCGCATAGGCGTAGGTGCTTGCCTCAAGAACCAGCGGCAAGCGGTAGAGATCGCTGGAGAAGCTGCGCACCATCAGATCCGCGACGAGGTATCCGATCGCCCAGCCCAGCGGCTGGGCGAGAAGCGCCAGAAGCAGCGTCTCGCCCACGAGGATGTAGGAGACCTCGCCGCGGCTGAAACCGAGGATACGCAGCGAGGCCAGTTCGCGCGCACGCTCGGAGAGCTGCACGCGGGCGCCGTTGTAGGCCACGCCCACGGTCACCATGATCCCGAGCCCCGCATAGATCGCGGCAACGACGAGGACGTTCGCGCTGATGGTTTCCTGGAAGCTGCGCCGGTTCTCCGTGAGCATCACGGTGCCCGCGAGGTTCGGGATCTCCTTTATGGCGGCATGAAAGGCCTCCATCCGGCGCTCGTCGAGGGTGATGTTGGCCACCGATATCCGCGGGCCCTCGCGGAGCAGCGCATCGAGATAGGCCGCGTCCATCCAGGCCCCGAGCCCGAAGAAAAGCTCGACCGTTCCGGTTACGGGAAGCTCGACGCTCTCGCGGCGGCCGGAGGCGAAGGTGACCGTCACCGTGTCGCCGGGGGCGAGCCGAAGGCTGTCAGCGAGGCTTCGGGACAGCAGGATGCCGCCCGGCGGCGCGTCGAGAGCACGCCCCGACGCGTCCACGATCCGCGCGAGATCGGCGCCGGGCGGGCGCGCCTCGATGGCCACCCGCTCCGACACCGGCCCGGAAGCCAGCGTGGCCGCCCGGAAGCGCTGGCCCTCCGCCTGGAGCACGCCGGGAAGCGCGCGCACCTCCTCGAGCGCCGAGGCGGGCACGTCCTGCCCGAAGAGCAGCATCGCATCCTGCCTGTAGGTCTGGAAGAAGGCGTGATCGATGATCGCGTCGAGACTGTCGGAAAAGAAGTTCGCGGCCACGAGGACCGAGACGGCAAGGCCCATCCCCAGCGTCGTGAGCCCGGCCCGCATCGGGGCGCGCATCAGGCTGCGCAGGATCATCATCGTCGGCTGGCTGAGGCGCAGCGCGGCGAGCAGGCCGTCGAGCCATGTCTTGCGGTAGCGTGGCGGCGCCGGCGGCGCCATGGCCACGGCAGGGGCCAGCCGCGCCGCGGCGAGGGCGGCCCGCGCCGCGCCCGCCAGCGCGGCGCCGAAGCCGATCAGCGCCGCGGCGAAATAGGTGTTCCAGGAGACGTTGAACACCAGGTAGGGAAAATCGAAGAACTGCGCGTACTGCCGGGCCATGGCGATGGCGAGCCACGCTCCGACGCCCATCCCGATGGCCACCCCCGCGAGCGCGATGAGCCCCGCGAGCAGCAGGTAGTGCACGCAGATGTCGGTGTTGCGGTAGCCGATCGCCTTGAGCAGGCCGATCTCGCTGCGCTCCAGCGCGACGATCCGGCCGATCACCATGTTCACCAGGAAGATCGTGACCCCGAGGAACACCGGCGGCAGGATGTAGGCCAGGGTTTGCAACTGCATGATCTCGGCGTCGATGAAGGCGTTGGAGGTCTGTTCCTCGCGGGCGTAGGCGCCGGTGCCGGCGAAGGGGTCCAGCAGGCGGTCGACCTGCGCGATGACCTCCTCCTCGTCGGCCCCGGCGATCAGCGCGATGGCGACGGCATCGAAGGCGCCCGTCCGCCCGAAGGCCGCCTCGGCCGCGCGGCGCGGCATCCAGATGATGCCGTAGCCTTCGTTGTCGGGCATCAGCGCGCCGGGCCCGATGGTGTAGATGAACTCCGGGCTCAGCGCCGCACCGGTGACGGTCAGCTCCCGCAAACGGCCGTCGAGGTTGGCCTCGAAACGGCTGCCGACCCGGAAGCCGTTCGCCTCGGCGAAGGGCGCGTTGACCACCACCTCACCGGCGGCGTCGGGGTCGGGCCAGCGTCCGAATTGCAGGATCGGCACGTTCAGTCGCGGCACGCCCGCCTCGGGCAGGGAAAGCACGCGGCCCACGCCCGCTTCGCTGCGCCCGGGCAGATCGAGGATCACGGTGGCGTCGATGCGGCCCTGGGCATCGGCCACGCCGGGGATCGCGCGGATCTCGGCCAGAAGCCCGTTGGGCACCGCGCGGGCTTCGGCAAAGACGTCGGCGAAGCGGTTGCGCTCGTAGTAGGTGCCGCGCGTGTCTTCCAGCGCGCGGCTCATGCCCAGCGACATGATGAGCACGGCAACCCCGCATGCCAGCACCAGCGCGATGGCAAGCGCCTGCGCCCAGAGGCGGCGGAAGTCGCGCAGGAGCTTGCGGTCGAGCGCCTGCATGCCGGCTACCACTCGATCTCGTGGGGGGCGAGGCGGGTGGCGTTCTCGGTGATCTCGCCGATCTGCCCGTCCTGGAACTTGATCACGCGATGCGCGATCCGCTGGATCATGGCGTTGTGGGTGATGACCACCGTGGTGGTTCCGAGCCGTGCATTGATATCGTGCAGAACTTCAAGCACCTGCACGCCGGTCTTGGAGTCGAGCGCGCCGGTGGGCTCGTCGCACAGGAGCACTTCCGGGCGCTTGGCGACGGCGCGGGCGATGGCGACGCGCTGCTGCTCGCCGCCGGAAAGCTGCGCGGGAAAATGATCGACCCGGTGGCCGAGGCCGACCAGTTCGAGCGCCTCGGCCGGCGGCATCGGGTCCGGCGCCACGTCGGTGACGAGCTGCACGTTCTCCCGCGCCGTGAGCGATGGCACGAGGTTGTAGAACTGGAACACGAACCCCACGTGATCGCGCCGGTAGCGGGTCAGGCCCCTGTCGCTCAGCCCGGTCAGCTCCAGGTCGCGGAACCAGACCCGCCCCGAAGTGGCATGGTCGAGCCCCCCGAGGATGTTGAGCAGCGTGGACTTGCCCGAGCCCGACGGGCCGAGCAGCACCGTCAGCTCGGCCGGCAGGAGATCGAGATCGACCCCGCCGAGCGCGGTGACGGTCACCGGGCCCGAACTGTAGGTCTTCGTGAGGTCTCGTGTCCTGAACACAGGGTCGCGCATGATATCACCCTTCACGCCGATGTGCCCTGCCCGCTGCCCGGGCGGCCATGATCTGCGTCAACCATTCCGTTGGTTTGCCGGGGCCGGCGCACCGTTCGGGCCAACTCCCACGCGTGTGCCGATGCGTCTGGCGCGGTGGACCGGCCCGCGCTAACCTTCGCGGCAATGGCTCGTTCGCATCCCGCATGTCGGCCCCTCGCGGCCCTTCGCCGGCACGCCTCGCTTGCTGCCGCGGCGATGGTTTCGGCCTTGATCGGCGGCGCGTCTCCGGGCCGCGCCGAACCGCCGCCGAGCCTGCCCCCGCCGGTGACCGATGCCGATTACGTGGCCGTCGATCCGGCCGAGGCGCGGCTCGGACAGCTGCTCTTCTACGATCCGATCCTCTCGGGCAATCGCAACATCGCCTGCGGCACCTGCCATCACCCGCGCTTCGGCTCGGCCGACGGGCTCGCACTGGGCCTCGGCGAGGGGGCCTCGGGGCTCGGGCCCGAGCGGCGGGTCGATGCGAAGAACCCGCCCGAGCAGCGCATCCCGCGGAACTCCCCGGCACTGTGGAACCTCGGCGCCCACGAGTTCACCGTGATGTTCCACGACGGCCGGATCGAGGCCGATCCGGACCTGGCCGGCGGGCTGCGCACGCCGCTGGGGGCCGACATGACGAAGGGATTCACCTCATTGCTCTCGGCCCAGACGATGTTTCCCGTCCTCAGCCAGGACGAGATGGCCGGCCATTACAGCGAGAACGAGGTCGCCCGCGCCGTGCGCCAGGGCCTGATCACCGGGCCGGGCGGCGCCTGGGACATCATCGCGGCGCGCGTGCGCGAGATCCCGGCCTACGCGGAGGGCTTCCGCGAGGTGTACCCGGAGATCGCCGCGGGCCGGCCGCTCGATTTCACAGATATCTCCAACGCGATCGCGGCGTTCGTCGCCTTCGAATTCCGCTCCGACACCAGCCCCTTCGACGCCCATCTTCGCGGCGAGGCGCCGCTGGAGGGGAGCGCCGCCGTCGGGCTCGGGCTCTTCTACGGTGCGGCGGGCTGCGCGGAGTGCCATGCCGGCCCCTTCCAGACCGATCACGGCTTTCACGCCATGGGCACGCCCCAGCTCGGCCCGGGCAAGGCGGCCCGCTTCGAGACCCATGCGCGCGACGAGGGGCGCCTGCGGGTGACCGGGCGGCCCGCCGATGCCTATGCCTTCCGCACCCCTTCGCTGCGCAACGTGACGGCCACCGCGCCCTACGGCCACGCCGGGGCTCACGCAACGCTCGAGAGCTTCCTGCGCCACCACGCCGACCCCGCGGCCGGGCTTGCGCAGTACAGCCGGAGCGCGGCAGTGCTGCCCGATCTGCCCGGCGCCGAGGATTGGCGCGTGATGGGCGACGCGGAAGAGCGCGAGGCCATCGCCGCCGCCGCCCGCCCGGCTTCCCGCATTCCGCTCGGCGAGGAGGAGATCGCGGCGCTGCTGGCGTTCCTTTCCGCGCTCGACGATCCCGCGGCAAGGGCCGGACGCCTCGGCATCCCCGAGGCCGTCCCCAGCGGGCTGGAGGTGCCCCGCTAGGCTCCGGGCCGGGGGCAACGCCCTCCTCCGCGGCAGGCTCCGGGCACGCCTGCCGCCGCGCCGTCAGAAACGGCCCGTCAGCGCCCTGAACATCAGCCCGGCGCGTTGCCGGAACGGGCTTTCCTCCAGCGCACCAGCCGCGACGCGCGCGGGTGCGCGCGTCGCGGACCGGAGTAAAGCACCGCTGCGCCACCCTGCAAGGAACGCCGCCCGTGCCGGCGGCGAGACGTCGGCGCGCCGCGCGCGCGCCGCCGCCAGCCGCGCGAACCCGCCGGCCGCCAGTGCCGCGACGGCCTCGGGCCGGGGGTCGGGCAGCGGCACCCAGCCGCGTGCCTCGAGCTCAGGCACCGCGCGCAGCCAGGCCGCCAGCGCCATCGCGGTGCCGAAGGCGCGGCATACCGGCTCTGGGGCGGCTCCGAGCGCGTTCGCGGCCACCGAGAGAAGCGTTCCCCCTGTCGCGTCGAGATAGACGGCCAGCTCCGAGTCGTCGGCGAAGGGCGTTCTGGCGGCGTCGCGCCGGCGCGCCTGCACCAGGCGGCGCAGCGCCTCCGCGGCCTCGGCGCTCAGGGCCTCGGCCAGCGGGCTCGTCACCTCGTGCCGGCGCACCGGGCCGCCCGCGGCGATCTCTTCGAGCGCGTCGTCCCACCATTGCAGGCGCATCTCGCGGATCATCGGCTCCTCGCTGGCATAGGGCGCGCGCGCCACCTCCAGGTTGAAGGCATAGAGCGGGAAGAGCACGCGCCGCGCGGAGACGGGGGCGGCCATGGCGGCGCGGAACCTGTCGGGGTCGCCGCGCGCGACCAGCTCGGCGCAGGCGGCGATGGTCACGCCCGCCGGCCTGCCGCCACCGCCCCGTCGCGCACGAGCTTCCAGGTGATCGCGTCGATGAGGGCCTCGAAGCTCGCGTCCACGATGTTGGAGGAAACACCGACGGTGGACCAGCGCCGCCCCTGCCCGTCCTCGCTGTCGATGATCACGCGGGTCACGGCCTCGGTGCCGCCCTGGGTGATGCGGACCTTGAAGTCCACCAGCCGCCAGTCCGCGATCCTGTCCTGGTAGGTGCCGAGGTCCATCGCGAGCGCGTTCGAGAGCGCGTTGACGGGGCCGGCATCCTGGCGGTCGTTCGGGTTCTCGTTCTGGAAGAAACTGGTCCGCTTCTCGCCGTCCACCTGCACCGTCACGACGGCCTCGGAGACCACGACAAGTTCGCCCTGGGCATTGCGCCGCCGCTCGGAGATCACGCGGTAGCGCTCCACCTCGAAGAAGACCGGTAGCTGCCCGAGGGCGCGCCGCGCCATCAGCTCGAAGCTCGCCTGGGCGCTGTCGTAGGCGTAGCCCTCGGCCTCGCGCGCCTTGACCTCGGAGAGGATGCGCTCGAGCGACGGATCGCCCTTCTCCACCTCGAGGCCGGCGGCGGCAAGGCGTTCGCGCAGGTTGGACTGGCCCGCCTGGTTCGACATCGGCACGATCCGCGCGTTGCCCACCGTCTCGGGCGGAATGTGCTCGTAGGTGGCGGGGTTCTTCAGGATCGCCGAGGCGTGCAGGCCCGCCTTGTGCGCGAAGGCGGAGGCTCCGACATAGGGCGCCTGCCTGCGGGGCACGCGGTTGAGGATCTCGTCGAGCAGCCGCGAGGCACGGGTGAGCCCGGCGAGCGCTTCCGGGCTCACGCCGGTTTCGAAGCGGCTGGCGTAGGGCTCCTTGAGCAGGAGCGTGGGAATCAGCGTGACGAGATCGGCATTGCCGCAGCGCTCGCCGAGCCCGTTGAGCGTGCCCTGTATCTGGCGCGCGCCGGCCTCGACGGCGGCGAGGCTGCCGGCGACCGCGGTGCCGGTATCGTCGTGGGTGTGGATGCCGAGCGAGGTGCCGGGGATGCCCGCGGCGATGACGGCGGCGGTGATCTCGGCGATCTCGGAGGGCAACGTGCCGCCGTTGGTATCGCACAGCACCACCCAGCGCGCACCGGCCTCGAAGGCGGCGGTGACGGCCTCGAGGGCGTAGGCGCGGTCGGCCTTCCAGCCGTCGAAGAAGTGCTCGGCGTCGAACAGCGCCTCCCGGCCCAGCCCCGCGACATGGGCGATGGAGCGGGCGATGTTCTCCGTGTTTTCCTCCAGCGTGATGCCGAGGGCCTCGCGGACGTGGAAATCATGGGTCTTGCCCACGAGGCAGACGGCGCTCGTGCCCGCGTTCAGCACCGCGGCCAGCACCTCGTCGTTCTCCGCCGACCGGCCGGCGCGCTTGGTCATGCCGAAGGCCGCGAGGGTGGCGCGCGTGCGCGGGGCCTCGTCGAAGAAGAGGCTGTCGGTGGGATTGGCGCCGGGCCAGCCGCCCTCG
>CAYXOX010000057.1:0-16394 GCA_964466745.1 uncultured Rhodobacterales bacterium | reverse complement strand
CGAAGAAGCGCTTGGGCCGCTGCAGCGCGTTGGCATCCACGCCCCCGGTGAGCACCTTGCCCGAGCTTGGCACGACGGTGTTGAAGGCGCGCCCGAGCCGGGTGATCGAATCGAGCAGGATCACCACGTCGCGCTTGTGTTCCACCAGCCGCTTGGCCTTCTCGATCACCATTTCCGAAACGGCGACGTGCCGGGTCGCGGGCTCGTCGAAGGTCGAGGAAACGACCTCGCCCTTCACGCTCCGCTGCATGTCCGTCACCTCCTCCGGGCGCTCATCGATCAGAAGAACGATAAGGTAGCACTCCGGGTGGTTCTTCTCGATGGAGTTGGCGATGTTCTGAAGCAGAACCGTCTTGCCCGTCCGCGGGGGCGCCACGATCAGGGCGCGCTGGCCCTTGCCAATGGGCGAGACCAGATCGATGATCCGGGCCGAGCGATCCTTCACGGTGGGATCCTCGACCTCCATCTTCAGGCGCTCGTCGGGATAGAGCGGGGTGAGGTTGTCGAACGCGATCTTGTGGCGCGCGCGGCTCGGATCCTCGAAGTTGATCCGCGTCACCTTCGTGAGCGCAAAATACCGCTCGTTGTCGTTCGGCGCCTGGATCACACCCTCGATCGTGTCGCCGGTGCGCATGGAATGCTGGCGAATCATGTCGGGCGAGACGTAGATGTCGTCGGGGCCGGGCAGGTAGTTCGCCTCGGGCGAACGCAGGAAGCCGAAGCCATCCTGCAGCACTTCGAGCACGCCGTCTCCCGAGATCTCCCAGCCCTCGTCCGCGCGTTCGCGCAGGATCTGGAACATCATCTCGCCCTTGCGCATCGTCGATGCGTTCTCGATCTCCAGCTCCTCGGCCATGGAGAGAAGATCCTTGGGCGTCTTTGCCTTCAGGTCGGCAAGGTTCAGGCGTTCGGCGTCGAGCATGGGAGCTTTTCCGGCAGCGTGGCGTCGCGCATGGGCGAGCTGGCGCTTGCACTTGATCTGGGGAGGTTGACGCGGATCCCGGACGGGGCGCGGGTTGCAGATACGCGGCGATGCCCGCGCTGTCAACGCGTGAGCGGCGGGCAGGGCTCAGATCGGCTTCACCACCACGGAAACGACGATCACCAGCATCAGGAGCGTGGGCACCTCGTTCATCAGCCGGTAGTGGCGGCCGGGCTTGTCGTTCGTGCCGGCGGCGAACACCTTGCGCCGCGCCGCGCACCACATGTGGAACCACGTCATCCCGAGCACCGCGGCCGTCTTGGCCCAAGGCCAGATCATCGACCAGTCCACCACGCCGGGAATCGCGACGAGCAGAAGCCCGAACACCCAGGTCGCGATCATCGCCGGGTTCATGATCAGCCGCAGGAGCTTTTCCTCCATCGTCTGGAAAAGCGCGGCCGTCTCCCCGCCGCTCACCCGCTCCGCGTGGTAGACGTATAGGCGCGGCAGGTAGAAGAGCCCCGCCATCCACGCCAGAACCGAGGCGATGTGGCCCGCCTTGATCCAGGGGTAGAGCGGTATCAGCAGATCGGTCAACGCGTGCTCCGGTTCGATGCCTCCCTTCTTAATTTCAATATGAGAAGAAAGAAAAGATGAGGTTGTTTTAGGTGGCCGTCAGGTTGGGGATTTTCGGCTTCTCCCCGCGCTGATCCCCATGTGGAGTATCCGCGGCCTCCCACCCGCGTGGTGTGGGAGAAATCACGGCCTCGCCCGGCAAATAAAGGAAATGTCTGCCATCCAGGCGAGCTGGGCCTTGGGGATATGCCGGTGGAGCGCCGGGGCATTTTGCCCGTGCAGGCGCGTGCCCCACCGTTGCGCGATATCCCCGTCCACATCCTGAGAACGCGCGGCCGGCGCCGGGATGGCTGGACGAACCGCGGCCGAGGTGGCAGGTGAGGCGAAACCTCGCGGGACGATCCCCCGGCCATGCGCGGAAGAAGTCACAGAACTGTCAACATGACGGCGCCCCTCATTCTCGCCTCGACATCGAAGGTCCGCCGCCGCCTGCTGGAGGCGGCCGGGGTGACGATCGAAACCGTGCCGCCACGGGTGGACGAGGAAACCGTGCGCCTCGCACTCGAAGCGGAGGGCGCCGGCCCGCGGGAGGTCGCGGATGCGCTGGCGGAAATGAAGGCCCGCCGCATCGGCGAGAAGCGGCCCGAGGCGCTGGTGCTGGGCTGCGACCAGGTGCTCGATCTGGACGGCACCGTTCTGGGCAAACCGGCAAGCCCGGATGCCGCCCGCACCCAGCTGCTCGCGCTGCGCGGAAAACAGCATCGCCTCCTTTCCGCCGCGGTGGCCTACGAGAACGGCGCCCCGGTGTGGCGGCACGTCGGCGTGGTTCGGCTTACCGTGCGCCCATTCTCCGACGCGTTCCTCGATGGCTATCTCGAACGAAACTGGCCGGCCGTCTCGGATGCCGCCGGCGCCTACCACCTGGAGGGGGAAGGTGTGCGCCTGATGTCACGGGTTGACGGAGATTACTTCTCCGTTCTCGGCCTTCCGCTGGTGGAACTCTTGTCGTGGCTCACGCTGCGGGGAACACTGCAGGCATGAGCGAAACGCGCATCCCCCTCGCCGGCGTGATCGGCTCGCCCGTCTCGCACAGCCGGTCGCCCCAGCTTCATGCGCACTGGCTGCGCCGCTACGGTTTGCAGGGCTACTACATCCCCATGGATGTCGGCGGCCAGGATCTTGCGGAAACGCTGCGCCTGCTGCCGCGCATCGGCTTCGTGGGCGTGAACGTCACCATCCCGCACAAGCTGGCGGCGCTGGAAGCGGCCGATCTCGTGACCGACCGGGCAACGCTGATCGGGGCCGCGAACACGCTCATCTTCCGCAAGGACGGGAAGATCCACGCCGACAACACCGACGGCTACGGTTTCATCGCCAACCTGAGGGCCAGCGCGCCGGAGTGGAAACCGGAAGCCGGCCCGGCGGCCGTGCTCGGCGCCGGGGGCGCGGCCCGTGCCGTCGTCGCCTCGCTGATCGAGGCAGGGGTTCCGCGCATCCTGATCTCCAACCGGACGAAGGCGCGTGCCGATGTGCTGCGCCAGGATTTCGGAACCCGCCTCGAGGTGGTGGATTGGGTCTCGGCCGGGAACATGCTGGAAGAGGCGACCACCGTCGTGAATACCACCTCGCTCGGGATGATCGGCGCACCGGAGATGCGTGTGCCGCTCGACGGGTTGCGGAAGGGCGCGTTGGTAACCGATCTCGTCTATGCGCCCATCCGCACGCGGCTGCTGCGCGAGGCCGAGGAAGCCGGATGTATCACGGTGGACGGGCTCGGCATGCTGATCCACCAGGCGGTGCCGGCCTTCGAGCGGTGGTTCGGCCAGCGCCCGGAGGTTGACGAGAAAACCCGCGCCGCCGTTCTTCGTTGAGATGGCACGGCCCCATGTGATCGCGCTGACCGGCTCCATCGGCATGGGCAAGACGACAACGGCGGGCATGTTCGCCGAACGCGGTGTGCCGGTCTGGGATGCCGACGCCGCCGTTCACCGGCTTTATTCGGCGGGCGGAGCAGCCGTGGCGCCCATGGCGGCGGCGTTTCCCCAAGCGGTCAGGCATGGTGCCGTCTCTCGCGAGGCACTGTCCGAGATAATCGCGCGCGATCCCGCGGCGCTCGGCCGCATCGAGGCGATCGTTCACCCCCTCGTCGCGGCCGATCGCGCGGCCTTCCTGGCCCGTGCCGAGGCCCCAATCGTGCTGGTGGATGTTCCTCTTCTGTTCGAAAAGGGCCTCGAAGCGACGGCAGATACGGTGATCGTCGTTTCCGCTCCCGCCGAGATCCAGCGTGCGCGCGTGCTCGCCCGCCCGGGGATGACGCCCGAGCGATTCGAGGCGCTTCTGGCGAGGCAGATGCCCGACGCCGAGAAGCGCGCCCGCGCCGATCACGTGATCCCGACGACAACCCTTGAGGGCGCCGCCGCGGCGGTGGATGCTGTGCTCGGCGAGATCGGGAAGAAGCGCGAAGGGGGCCAGCGGAAAGATGCGTGAAATCGTGTTCGATACCGAAACCACCGGGCTCGATCCCGAGAACGGCGACAGGATCGTGGAGATCGGCGCGGTGGAGCTTTTCAACCACGTGCCCACCGGCCGCACGTTTCACCAGTACATCAACCCCGAGCGGCCCATGGCGGAAGAAGCCTTCCAGATCCACGGGCTTGGCGACGCGTTCCTCGCCGACAAGCCGCGCTTTGCCGAGATCGCGGCGGAGTTCGTGGCCTTCATGGGCGATGCACGGCTGGTGGCGCACAACGCGGCCTTCGACTTCCGCTTCCTGAACGCCGAGTTCGCCCGGTGCGACATGGAGGGCATCACCTGGGAGCGGGTGGTGGATACGCTGGCGCTCGCCCGCCAGAAATTTCCCGGCTCGCCCTGCTCGCTTGATGCGCTTTGCCGCCGCTTCGCCATCGACAATTCCGAGCGCACACTCCATGGCGCCCTGCTCGACAGCGAGATCCTTGCCGAGGTGTACCTCGAGCTGGTGGGCGGGCGGCAGCCCGGCTTCACGCTCGCGCTCCAGAACGGTGACGACGGCGACGGCGCGAGCCGCTGGCGGCCCCGCCCGCGCGAAAAGCCCCTGCCGCCCCGGCTGACCGAGGCCGAAGCCGCCGCGCACGAGGCCTTCGTGGCAGAACTGGGGGAACACGCCCTCTGGGCCAAGCGCGCCTGAGGGCGCCTCGCGGCGATCGGGCGGGCAAGGGGCGCGCGGCGCGCCCTTACCCGCTCCGGCACGGCTCAGGCCTTGGCGACGTCCTGCGCGGCCTTGGTTTCCTGCAGCCGGCGGGCAAGCTCGTTGCGGTAGAGCGCCACGAAATCGATGGTTTCGAGGTTGAGCGGCGGATATCCGCCGTCGCGGCTCACGTCGCTCACGATTCGGCGCACGAAGGGGAAGAGCATCCGCGGGCACTCGATCAGCAGGTAGGGATGCATCTGCTCTTCCGGCACGCCATCCACCATGAAGATGCCGCCGTAATCCAGCTCCATCAGGAAGAGCGTGTCTTCGCTGTTCTTGGCCTTTGCGGTCACCTTGAGCTTCAGGATCACCTCGTACTGGTTTTCCGCGGCGCGCTTGCGCGCGTCGATATTCACCTGGACCTGGACTTCCGGCGTGGCGCCCGAGCCCGTGCCCTTCTGCATCACCACATTCTCGAACGAAAGATCGCGGATGTACTGCGCCAGCACCTGCATGCGCACCTGCGGCGGCTGCTGGGCGGGTGCCGCGGCTTTAGGCGTTTCGGTGGAGCCGTTCTCGGCCATGGGTCTACCTCGCGTGTGTCATGTTGGCGCGGCAATAGCAGAGCACGCCCCGGGGCTCAACTTGGCAGGGGGCGGGCCGCGCATCAGTGATGGGACCAGCCCGAGCTCGGCTTGTGCGTTGCCCGCGGAGGCGTTTCGGCCTCCTCCCAATCCCCGTCGATCACGTGGGGAGGCCGCCCGGGGGTGCCGCTCGGATCCGGCCCGGTGAAGTCGTGCGGGGCCCGCGGGCTCTCGAAACGGGCGGCCGAAACGCGCTTCGCGATGGCGCGGATGAGCGCCGTGCGCACGCCCGGCACGAGAAGGGCGAAACCCACGGCATCGGTGAAGAATCCGGGGGTGAGAAGGAGTGCGCCGGAAAACAGGATCATCGCGCCATGGGCGAGCGGCTCGGTGGGATCGTTGAGCTCGTTCATGCTGCGGCGGAGCTCGCCCAGCGCGAGCCGGCCCTGGCTGCGCACGAGCCATGTTCCGGCCAGCGCGGTGAGAACCACGATGGCCAGCGTCGGCCAGAGGCCGATGAACCCGCCGACCTGGATGAAGAGCGCGATCTCGATCAGCGGAACGGCGACGAACAGCGCGAACAGCCACATGGGACAACCTCCGGGCATTTGCCACGCGGGAGAATAGACTTGACCCCCCACGCGCCTTACATATGTGCGATGCACGCCCGACGCCACCATCCAGCCCATCCGAGAGGCCCCTCATGAGCTCCTCCATCATTCAGCTTCTGGTGCTCGCCGGGATAGCTGTCTTCCTGATCCTTCGCCTCAAGAGCGTGCTCGGCACGCGGGAAGGGTTCGAGAAGCCGCCCGTGCCGGTCTCTCAATCGGAGACGCGCCGCGACCGGCCGGAGTTCGAGGTGATCGAGGGCGGGCCCGACCGCGACATCACCGACCACGTGCCCGAGGGCAGCTCCGCGGCCCGCGCGCTTTCCGAAATGAAGGGCGCGGACCCGAGCTTTTCCGTCTCGGAGTTCCTCCAGGGGGCCCGCGGCGCCTACGAGATGATCCTCATGGCCTTCGAGAACGGCGATCTCGACAGCGTGAAGGGCCTTCTCGACGAGGACGTGTTCCAGGCGCTCGTGGACGTGGTGGCCGATCGCGAGGACCAGGGGCTGACCATCGACGCCAGCTTCGTGGGGATCCGCGAGCTTGCCCTGCAGGACGCCACCTTCGATTCCGAGACCGGCGAGGCCGAGCTGACCGTGCGCTTCGTGGGTGAGCTGACGTCGGTGGTGAAGAATGCCGAGGGCGACGTGGTGGAAGGCAGCCCCACCGAGATCAAGCGCCAGAAGGATATCTGGACGTTCCAGCGCCAGATGGGCACCGACGATCCCAACTGGATCCTGATCGCCACCGGCGAGTGAGGCCCGGAGCGGGCAGGTGAGGCGCCGGCGCACATCCCCGGAGGATCTTGCGGCGTGGGAGCAGGTGATCCGCAAGGTCACCCCGCTCCAGCCGAAGATCAGGGCGCAGAAGGCGCCGCGCCGGGCACCGCAGGCGCCATCCCCGCCGGCAGGCACGGGCGGCAAGCCCGCGGCGCGCGGCGAAACCGCGATGCCCGCCGAGGTGGCGCCGGCACATTTCCGCATCGGGGGCTCGGCGCTCGCGCCCTCCATCGAGCTTCCCGCAACGCCGGCGCGGCCGATACCGGGCCCGGGCCTCGACACCCGCACCGAGCGCAAGCTTCGGCGAGGCAAGCAGGAGCCGGAGGCGAAGCTCGATCTGCACGGCATGACGCTGGACCGCGCCCATGGCGCGCTGACGGGTTTCATCCGGCGCGCCCATGCCGAGGACAAGCGCCTCGTGATCGTGGTGACGGGCAAGGGCAAGCCCCGGAGTGGCGAGGACGGCTATGCCCTTCCCCTGCGCGAGCCTGGCGCGTTGCGGCGGCAGGTGCCGATCTGGCTGGACTCTCCTCCGCTCGCCTCCATGGTCGTGGGGGTGTCCCGCGCCGGCCCGCGCCATGGCGGGGAGGGCGCGCTCTACGTGCGCCTGCGCCGCCGCCGCTAGGGCCGCGGCTCGGATGCCGGGGCGACGGCCCGCATTTCCGCCAGAACCCGAAGGACGGCGAGCCCGGTGAGCACCGATGCACCGGCGAACCACGCCGACATCAGCCCGAGCTGGGTTTCGAATCCGAGGCCCGCGTCGATCAGCACGCCGGTGACCCCCGGCCCGATGGCGGAGCCGAGAACCATGATCGCCGCGGCCAGCGCCTTGACCGAGCCGATGTGCCGCGTGCCGTAGACCTCGGCCCAGAACGCCGAAAGCAGGCTGTTGTTCAGACCCTGCGTGAGGCCCATGGCGACCATGCCCAAGGCGGCGAGAAGCGGCGTGGGTGCCAGGGCGAACACGGCGAAAGCCAGCACCAGGGGAACCTGCGCGAAGGGCATCAGCCGCGTGGCGCCCAGCCTGTCGACCAGCGCCCCGCCGAGGAGCATCGCGCCCACGCCGCTCAGCGTGTAGATCGGGAAGAGCGCCACCAGCTCCACATGGGCCCAGCCCTTCACCTCGGCGAGGTGAACCTGCTGGAAGAAGAACGCCGTATTGAAGGCCGGCGGCCCCAGCAGCGCCGGAACCAGCATCCAGAACAGCCAATGATGCATCGCGCGGCCGCGGGTCCAGTGGCCGCCCAGCGCGCCTTCGGCGTGCTCGGACGGATCCGCACCCATCGGGCTGCGTTCGCGCCTCAGAAGGACCATCAGGAGAGGGATCGCCGCCGCCGCCATGAGCGCCGCCACGACCCAGAGGCTCCGCCACGGCGCCACGGTGAGCATCGCCACGAAGGCCAGGGGCAAAATCGCTTCCGACAGCGAGAAACCGAGCGAGGCGATGCCGAGCGCCCGCCCCCGCGTGGCCTTGAACCAGCGCGCCATGGCCACCTGCCCGACATGGCTGATCATGCCCTGCCCGCCGAAGCGGAGCGCGAAGATCACGAAGGGCAGCGCCCATGCGCCGGGAAGCGCCGCCATGGCGAGGCAGGCCAGCACCAGCCACCCGAGGCTCGCCACCCCGAGACCGCGGGCACGAAACCTGTCGGCAAGGCCTCCGGCGAACACCATGGCAAGCGCCGAGGCTGCCGTGCCCAGGGTGTAGATCGCCCCCCAGGCGGTGTGGGAGAGGCCGAACTCGGCGCGGATCTCGCCGGAGAAGACGGCGATGAAGAAGGTCTGCCCGTAGCCCGAGGAAAAGGTCATGAGCATCCCGGCGGCGAGCCAGGGCGCGTTTTCCCGCAGGAAGCGAAACGAGTTCATGCGCCCTCGTTTCACCAGCCGGGGGAAAAGGAAATACCCCTCGTGCGAAACATGTGTTCCGCGAGCCGGGACGGTCTGCTCTCAGGAGTGCCGGGGCACCGACCCCGGGCCGGATGGATGCCCCGGGCCGCAGGAGGCGCCCGGGCCCGGCGCGGGGCGTTGCGGGCGCGGGCCGCCTAGCGGGGGCTGCGCTTGGCGAGGATGCGCTGGAGCGTCCGGCGGTGCATGTTCAGCCGGCGGGCGGTTTCGCTGACGTTGCGGTCGCACAGCTCGTAGACGCGCTGGATATGCTCCCACCGCACCCGGTCGGCCGACATCGGGTTTTCCGGCGGCGGCGGCAGCGCATCGGCGCGGGCGAGAAGGGCGTTGGTGATGTCGGCGGCATCGGCGGGCTTGGAAAGATAGTCCGTCGCGCCGATCTTTACCGCAGCCACGGCGGTAGCGATGGCGCCGTAGCCGGTGAGCACCACGATGCGGGCATCCGGGCGCTTCTCGCGCAGCACTTCCACCACGTCGAGCCCGTTGCCGTCTTCGAGCCGGAGGTCCACCACGGCATATGCGGGCGGCCGCGCCGTGGCGATGGCCTTGCCGGCCACGACGGTGCCCGCCATCTCGGGCTCGAAGCCGCGCTTTTCCATCGCCTTCGCAAGCCGACGGAGGAAGGGCTCGTCGTCGTCCACGAGCAGAAGCGACCTGTCGGGCCCGATCTCCTGGCGCTGTTCCACCGTCACGCTCTATCCTCTCGCTTATTGTCAGGTTTACGAGACACTAAGCGTATCGGATCACCTGCGTCAAACCGCTCAGGAGGCGTCGATGAAACAGGCCACGCGCTCGGCGATCGTCTCGGGCGTGTCGTCGCGTCGAAAGAAATCCACGAAGCCGATCCCGGGCAGGGTGAAATAGGTGAGCGTCGTGTGATCGACGAGGTAGAACGGGTCGTCCTCCTCGGCCGGCTGGGCCTGGTAGAAGGTGCGGTAGGCCTGCGAGGCGGCGCGCACCTGCTCGGGCGTTCCGGTGAGCCCGATCATCCGCTCGTGGAAATTGTCGGTGAACTGCGCGACCACCTCGGGTGTGTCGCGCTGCGGATCGATGGAGATGAAGACGGGTTTCACCCGGTAGCCCCGATCCTCCAGCTCCTCCACGGCCAGCGCGTTGCGCATCGCGTCGAGCGGGCAGACATCCGGGCAGAAGGTGTAGCCGAAGTAGATCAGCGCCGGCTCGTTAAGCACCTCGGCCTCGGTGACCGTCTCGCCGGTTTCCGAGACAAGCTCGAACGGCCCGCCGATATCGCCGCCCGCCACCTGCGACGTGCGGCACTGGGCGAACCTGTCGGGCTCGGGAGCAAGAAGCATCTGGGCCCCGAACCCGGCCACCAGCGCCAGCGCGCCCCCGGCGACGGCGATGATCCAGAATTTCGGCATGGGGCTTCCTCGCTGATACGGCTCGCCGCGTTGATCCTCCCCGGAGCCGCGCATAACAATGCTGCAGTCTGACGCAATCACGGGCGGGTGAGCCATGGCCGAAGCGCGGCTGGGCCTTTTCGGCGGCCAGGGCCGCTCCAACTGGATTCGGCTGCGCACGCTGGTGGTGCTGCGCTGGTTCGCCATCGCCGGGCAGATCGTGGCGCTCACGGTGGCCCAGCGTTACTACGGGCTGCAGATCGAGATCGGGCTCGCCTACCTTGCCATCGGGGCCGCGGTGATCGGCAATCTCATCGCGGTGTTCGTCTACCCCGAGAGCAAGCGCCTTTCCGAGCCCGAAACCGTGCTGATGCTCTTCTTCGACGTGCTTCAGCTGAGCTTCCTGCTCTATCTCACCGGAGGGCTCTCCAACCCCTTCGCGCTGCTGATCCTCGCGCCGGTCACGATCTCGGCCACCGTGCTCAACCTGCGTTCGACCGTTCTGCTCGGGGCGACGGCCATCGTTGCCGTCACGCTCATCGGGCCGTTTCACATCCCGCTGCGCACCGCCGACGGGTTCATCCTGCGCATCCCCGATCTCTTTCTCTTCGGCTTCTGGGTGGCCATCGTGATCGGCGTGGTGTTCCTCGCGGTGTATGCCCGGCGGGTCACCTCCGAGATGCACTCCATGGCCGACGCGCTGCTCGCCACGCAGATGGCGCTGGCGCGCGAACAGAAGCTCACCGATCTCGGCGGGGTGGTGGCCGCGGCCGCCCACGAGCTGGGCACGCCGCTCGCCACCATCAAGCTCGTGAGTTCCGAGCTGATGGACGAGCTCGACGACAGGCCGGAGCTGCGCGAGGATGCCGAGCTGATCCGCGACCAGGCCGACCGCTGCCGCGACATCCTGCGCTCCATGGGCCGGGCCGGGAAGGACGATCTGCACCTGCAGCGCGCGCCGCTCGAAACCGTCGTGCGGGAGGCGGCCGAGCCTCATGTGGACCGCGGCAAGCTCATCCATTTCGACATCGCGCCGGGCAGCGGGGGCGACACCCGCCAGCCTGTGGTGTTCCGCCGCCCGGAGATCATCCACGGCCTGCGCAACCTCGTGCAGAACGCCGTCGATTTCGCCGAGAGCGCCGTGTGGGTTGAGATGCGTTGGACGAAAAGCGCCATCTCCGTGCGCATCTCCGACGACGGGCGCGGCTTTTCGCAACAGGTGCTGGGCCGCATCGGCGACCCCTTCGTGCGGCAGCGGCGGGCGCAACAGGCCAGCGCCGAAAGGCCCGAATACGAGGGCATGGGGCTGGGGCTCTTCATCGCCAAGACGCTGCTGGAGCGCGCGGGCGCGCGGCTCGATTTCGCCAACGGGACCGACCCGTTCAGGGAGCGGGTGCCCGGAGAGCCCAAGAGCGGCGCCATCGTCGAGGTCGTCTGGCCGCGCGGCGAGATCGAGGCGGGCGCGCTCGACCGGAGTGTGGCGCTGGGCGAAAACCGGCGCATCGAGGTGTAGGGCCGCGCGCTGCCCGGCTTCCCTTAACCGGCGATTAACCTTGTTGCCCGATAGCTCGGCCCATGGGCCCGTTCATCTCCAGCCTTTCCGACCGCCTGCCCGAGGCCCAGCAACTCCTGCTTGGCGCGGCGCTGGCCGCCGCACTCGCGATGGCGCTGCTTCTCCTGATGGCCCAGGCCGCGGCCCTGCGCGAGCGGCGGCGGCGGCAGGCGCGCATGCAGGCCGCCGAACGCTCGGTGTTCCTTTTCGAGGGGCGGCGTCTTCTCGACGCCAGCCCGGAGGCCGAACGGTACCTCGAGGCGATGGACTCCCTGCGCGACGATCCCTGGGATGCGCTCGTCCCCGCGCTCGAGCGGCGATTCCCCGGCCTTTCGGCCCGCCTTGCGGGGCTGGCAACGGAAGACGGCTTCGCCCTCGACGCGGCCGATCCCGGGAGCGGGCGGCTGGAGGTCGCTGCCTCGCTGGGGCTCGTGCGGCTCACGCTCACCGAGGCCGAGCACCCCGAGCCCGACCGGTCCGACAGGCTGGTGAGGGCCGCCATGGAAGACGAGCTTTCGCTGCTGCGCGCGGTGGCCGAGGACTCCCCCTGCCTCGTGTGGTCGCAGGACGCGGACGGGCGCATCCGCTGGGCCAACGCCGCCTACCTCGATCTGGCGGCGGAAATCGCTCCGCGCGATGCCCCCGAAACCTGGCCGCCCCGGCATCTCTTCGAGGACGTGGCGCGGGGCCCGGTGCCCGAGGGCGGCCTGCGCCGCCGCATGGCGGTGCGTCCGCCATCCGGTGCCCCCCGGTGGTTCGAGACGACGACGACGGCGCGCGGCAGCGAGACCCTGCATTTCGCCGTCCCGGCCGACGAGGCGGTGCGCGCCGAGATCGCCCAGCGCAATTTCGTGCAGACGCTCTCGAAGACCTTCGCCTCGCTCTCCACCGGGCTGATGATCTTCGACCGCGCGCGCAGGCTCGCGCTCTTCAACCCCGCGCTGGCGGATCTCACCGGCCTGCCGGCGGAATTTCTCGCCGGGCGCCCGACGCTGCACATGGTGCTCGACCGGATGCGCGAAAACCGGATGATCCCGGAGCCGAAGGATTACTCGGGCTGGCGCGCGCAGATCGCGGCGCTCGAGGCCTCCGCCTCGGGCAACGGCTACCGGGAAGACTGGAGCCTGCCCACGGGGCAGACCTTCCGCGTCACCGGCCGGCCCCACCCCGACGGGGCGCTGGCCTTGCTCCTGGAAGACGTCTCTGCCGAACTCCTTCTGACGCGGCGCTTCCGAGCCCAGGGCGATCTCTACAAGGCGGTGCTCGACGCCCAGCCCCAAGCGCTGCTCGTCGTTTCCCCGGGCGGCACCGTCACCACCGCGAACGCGGCCTATGTTTCGCTCTGGGGCACAGACCCTTCCACCAGCTTCATCGATCTGACCGTGATCGACACGCTGCGCCAGTGGCAGGCCGTCGCCGACCCGGCAATGGATTGGACAGAGATCCGCCGCGTGCTCGCCGCCGCACCGGGGCGGCGGGAATGGAGCGGCGCGGTGAACCTCGCCGACGGCCGGACGCTCCCCTGCAGGCTCACCCCGCTCTCGGGCGGCGGCACGCTCGTGGCCTTCATGCCGCTCTCCGCCCCGGCGCATCGCGCCGCGCCACAGGCCGGGGCAGGCGCCGCCGCCCGCCATGCCCCGGCACCGGCGCCCGCGGAGGCTGCCGAGCGCATCGCGGAGCCTTCCCGTGTGCCCGCGGGCGCGCCTGCCGGCGACAGACCCGCCGCCCGGCGGCAGGCCGTGCGGGGCGTGATCTCCGGCGAGGTGCTCCTGCCCGGCGAGCCCTGACGCCCGCCGAGGCGCGTCGTCATCGGCCCCGGCGGCCCCCCCCCCGCGCCGTTCCCGCACGGCCTTGCGGCATGCGGGGGCGCGGGCCATGCTCGGCGGGATGACGACCATCTCGCGCAGCACACGCACCCTCACCACGCCCGAGGACACCACGGCCCTGGCCGGGGCGCTCGCGCCCCTCCTCGCGCGGGGCGATACCGTCCTGCTCGATGGCCCGCTCGGTGCGGGCAAGAGCCATTTCGCCCGCGGCATCATCGCGCCCCTCCTGCTCGAACCGGAGGACATCCCCTCCCCCACCTTCACCCTCGTGCAGACCTACGACACCGGCAGCGGGCCGCTCTGGCACGCCGATCTCTACCGGATCACCGGCCCGGAGGAGGCCGAGGAGCTGGGCCTCGCCGAGGCGTTCGAGACCGCGATCTGCCTCGTGGAGTGGCCGGAAAGGCTCGGCCCGCTCGCTCCGCCCGGGGCGCTGCGTCTGCACTTCGATCACCTTCCCGGCGTGGAGGGACGCAGTCTCAACATCGAGGCGCCGCCGGAATGGGCGCGCCGGATCGGCGGCCTGCTTGGCTGACGCGGCCCCCCCGTTGCCGGCGGCCCTGCCCGACGCCGCCCTCGGCTTCCTCGCGGCGGCGGGGTGGCCGGCGGAAGGTGCCGTGCCGCTCGCCGGCGATGCCTCGCAACGCCGCTACCTGCGGCTTTCCGCCCGTGGCGAGAGTGCGATCCTGATGCTGGACGCACCGGGCGCAGCCGCCTCGACCGAGCGGTTCGTCACGGTCGCGGCGCACCTGCGCGGACTGGGGCTCTCGGCGCCCCGCATCCTCGCGCAGGACACGCGCCTCGGCCTCCTGCTGCTGGAAGACTTCGGCGACGGGCTCTTCTCGACGCTGGCCAACGGCGATACCGCGCGTGAAGAAAGGCTCTATTCAACCGCGATCGACGTTCTCGTCCGCCTCCACGCGGAACCGGCCCCGGCCTGGGCCAGCGCCCCGGCCGCGGCCGATCTTGCGGCAGCCACCGGTCCGGCGTTCGACTGGTACCTCGCCGCGGCAGCAGCGCACGACGCCGCGGCGCGCGCGGGCTTCATCGAAGCCTTCACGGCCGCGCTCTCGCCCCTCGACGAGGCCCCGCGGACACTTGCACATAGAGACTATCACGCCGCGAATCTCGTCTGGCTGCCGGCGCGGCGCGGGGTGGCGCGGGCCGGCCTCCTCGATTTCCAGGACGCCTTCGGCGGCCATCCGGCCTACGATCTCGTTTCGCTGCTGACCGACGCGCGGCGCGACATCCGGCCGGCGCTCGCGCGGACGATGACGGCGCGCTACATCGCCGCCACCGGCGCGGACGAGGAGCGATTCATGCTGGAATCGTCTCTGCTTTCGGTGCAGCGCAACCTGCGCATCCTTGGCGTTTTCGCCCGGCTGTGCCTGCGCGACGGGCGGGCGCGCTACCTTGCCTTCATGCCGCGCGTGTGGGGCCATCTGCAGGCGGGGCTCGCCCATCCCGGCCTTGCGGCGCTGCGCGCGCCGCTGGCCTGCCTGCCGCCGCCCGGCCCGGCCCTGCTTGAACGGTTCGAGAAGCGATGCCCGATCTCCCCCGCGCGGTGATGATCTTCGCGGCCGGTTTCGGCACGCGCATGGGGGCCGCGGGGCGGCTGCGGCCCAAGCCGCTCTTCGAGCTGGCGGGCCGAAGCCTCCTTTCCCGCGCGCTGGCCGAGGCGCGGGCCATCGCGCCGGAGCGCATCGTGGTGAACGCGCACTACCGCGCCGAGATGATCGCGGCGCATCTGCACGGCGAGGCGGGGGTGACGGTGGCGCACGAGTATCCGCGGGTGCTGGAAACCGGGGGCGGGCTGCGGGCCGTGCGCGGGCTGCTCCCGGCGGGGCCGGCTGCCACGCTCAACCCCGACGGGCTCTGGCGCGGCCCTCCGCCGCTGCCGCTCCTCGGCGCGGCATGGCACCCGCGCGAGATGGGCGCGCTTTTGCTGCTCGTGCCGCCCGGAGCCGCGCACGGCCACCGTGGCGCGGGCGACTTCTCGATCGATACCGCCGGCCGGCTGAGCCGCGGCGGCCCGCTCGTCTACACCGGGGCGCAGATCATCGATCCGGAGGCGGTGGAGGGATTCGGGCCCGGACCCTTCTCGCTCAACCTCGCGTGGGACGCGCTTGCGGCCCGTGGGCGGCTTTACGGCGCGGTCTATCCCGGGGCGTGGGCCGATACCGGGCACCCCGCGGGGCTTGCCGCGGCCGAGGCCATGCTGGAAGCTGGGCCGGATGACTGACCCGAGCCTCTACGGATTGCCGCCCGGCGTGGATTTCCCCCGGGCCTTCGCCGCCGGTTTGCTCGAGCGCCACGGCGCCGCGCCCGAGGAGCTCGCCGCGGTGGAGATCTGGGTGAACACCCGCAGGATGCAGCGGCGGCTGATGACGCTGCTCGCCGAGAGCGGCGCCCGGCTGCTGCCGCGGGTGCGCCTCGTGGCCGAGCTGGGCACCGGCGCGTTCGCCGCCCGGCTGCCGCCGCCGGCGCCGCCCCTGCGACGCGACCTTGAACTTGCGCAGCTGGTGGCCGGGCTGCTCGAGCGGGAGCCTTCTCTGGCGCCCGTGAGCGCGCGGTTCGAGCTCGCGCGCAGCCTCGGCGCCCTGCTCGACGAGATGCACGGCGAGGGCGTTCCGCCCGAGGCGGTGGCGGGTCTGAGCGTGGCAGAGCACTCGGCCTACTACGATCGCACCCGTGCCTTCCTGGAGATCGTCGCGCCCTTTTTCGCGCCCGGCGCGGCGCCCCTGCCCGAGGCGCGCCAGCGGGCCGCCGCGGAGAGCATCGCGCGGGCCTGGGCAGCGGCGCCGCCATTGCACCCGGTGATCGTGGCCGGCTCCACCGGATCGCGCGGCGCGACGCGTCTTTTCATGGAGGCGGTGGCGCGGCTGCCCCGGGGTGCCGTGGTGCTGCCCGGGTTCGACTTCGATCTGCCTGAGCCGGTGTGGCGATCGCTCGGAGCCGCGCTCGATGCCGAGGATCACCCGCAGTTCCGCTTCGCGGCGCTCGCCTCGGCGCTGGGGGTTTCTCCGCGGGACGTGGAGCGCTGGCACGCGGCGGAGCCTCCCAACCCCGCGCGGGCGCGGCTCGTTTCGCTTGCACTGCGGCCGGCGCCCGT
>CAYXOX010000056.1:1861-16625 GCA_964466745.1 uncultured Rhodobacterales bacterium | reverse complement strand
CCATCATGACCGCGATCCAGGCCGCCGAAGCGGAGGCCTATGACTACCTGCCCAAACCCTTCGACCTGCCCGACCTGATGAAGCGCGCAAGCCGCGCGCTTGAGGTGAAGCGCCGCGCGCCCCAGCCGCGCCGCGCCGCCGAGGAGGCCCGCTCGGACGATCTGCCGCTGGTGGGCCGCACGCCGCTCATGCAGACGCTCTACCGGCTTGTCGCGCGAGTGATGAACACGGATCTTCCGGTGCTCGTCACCGGCGAGAGTGGCACCGGCAAATCGTTGATCGCGCGTGCGATTCACGATTTCTCCGACCGGCGGACGCTGCCCTTCGTGACCGTCTCGGCCGCCGACCTCGAAGGGATGGACGGGCCTTCGCAGATCCTCGCGCGCGTGCGCGGCGGTTCGTTGCTGTTCGACGAGGTCGGCGATCTCGATCTGGAGGCCCAGGGCCGGATCGTGCGGATGCTCGATGCGCTCGGCGAAAGCGCGCCTCGGGTAATGTCCACGTCCCAGGCCGACCTCATGCACCGGATGGAGCAGGGCGCCTTCCGCCAGGATCTCTTCTACCGCCTCGGCGGGGTGAACATCGCGGTTCCCAGCCTGCGCGAGAGGGTGGACGACATTCCGCTGCTGGCGGACCATTTCCTCGCCCGCGCCGAGCGGGAGGGAGCGCCGGTGCGGCGGTTGTCGGACGACGCGATCGAGCTGGTGCGGGCGTATTCCTGGCCCGGCAACGTCCGCCAGCTGGAGAACACGATCAGGCGGCTGGTGGTGACATCCGCCGAAGAGCTGATCGGCCGAGGCGAGGTCGAGGCGGTGCTCGGCAACCAGCCGGCGATGGAGCCGCTTTCGGGGGGCGGCGAGGGCGAGAAGCTTTCGGCCTCGGTCGCCAAGCACCTGCGGCGCTATTTCGACCTGCACGGCGGCGTCCTTCCGCCGCCGGGGCTCTACCAGCGGATCCTGCGGGAGGTCGAACTGCCGCTCATCGAGATCGCGCTCGATGCCACGGGCGGAAACCAGGCCAAATGCGCGGATCTGCTGGGCATCAACCGCAATACGCTCCGCAAGAAGATCACCGATCTCGATATTCGCGTGACAAGACGCCGAAAGCTGATGTAAAACCGCAACAGAGCAGTGGCACGGTGAGCGCAACTCCGGTTCGTTTGCCGAAAGAACCACAAGATATGGCGGTAGCCGCACAGGCGGCGCACATGCGAAGGACGGCAGGCGTGCAACGAGCGGCTCGGCGGCTCAGTTTTGGCATTGCGCTGGACATGCTGGCACGGTGGGTGCGCCTGCGGCGCGTGCGGACAGGCGCCGCCATCGGCCTCGTGATCCTCGGTCCGCTGCTCGCGGTGGCGACCTTCGCCGTGCTCGGGCCCTTCGATCTCGGGGCCAACGCGTTCGCCCTGCGCATGGTCCTGCTCGCCGACCTCGTCTACATCCTCGCCCTGGCCACGCTGGTCCTGCAGCGCGTGGCCCAGATGATCGCGGCGCGCCGGGCCCGTTCGGCCGGCTCGCGCCTGCACATGCGGCTCACCGGGGCCTTCGCCTTCCTTGCGCTGCTGCCGGCGGTGCTGGTGGCGGTCTTTGCCGGCCTCACCATCAACGTCGGCCTCGAGGGCTGGTTCTCCGACAGGGTGCGCGAGGTGGTGGGCTCCTCGCTGGCGGCGGCGGAGGCCTACGAGGAGGAGCACCGCCGCGATCTGGCGACCGATGCCGGCGCGCTCGCCCGCTACCTCGACGAGGCCCGCGCGCAGACCTTCTTCATGTCCGACGGCGAGTTGCGCCAGGAACTTAACCGTGTCCAGCCGCAGATCCAGCGCGGGCTCAAGGAAGCCTACGTGATCGACGGCGACGGCGAGATCCGGGCGCGCGGCGAGCGCAGTTACCTCTTCGATTACGAGCGCCCGTCGCCGGATCTGTTTGCGCGCGCGAACGAGGACGGGATCGCGATCGTCGAGGACTGGGACGTGAACGAGTTCCGGGCCCTTGTTCCCCTTGCCGGTTTCGCCGACCGCTACCTCTACATCTCGCGTACGGTGGACGGCGAAATCCTGAGCCTGCTCGACGAAACGCAGGAAACGGTGGTGCTCTACCAGCAGCTCGAAAGCGAGCGGGGGCGCCTGCTCTTCGAGTTCGGGCTGATCTACCTCGGATTCGCGGTGATCCTGATTCTCGCGGCGACCTGGCTCGGGCTGTGGTTCGCCGAACGCCTCGCCCGGCCCGTGGGCCGCCTCGCGGGGGCGGCCCAGCGCGTGGGCGCGGGAGATCTCGACGTACGCGTGCCCGAGGAACAGGGCGATGACGAGATCGCCATGCTCGGGCGCTACTTCAACCAGATGACGCGCCAGTTGAAGGGGCAGCGCGAGGCTCTGCTGGAAAACACGCGGCAGATCGAGGGCCGGCGGCGGCTTTTCGATTCCGTGCTCTCCTCGGTGACATCGGGCGTGGTGGGGCTGGACGTGTCGGGCCGGGTCACCTTCGTGAACCGCTCCGCCGAGCGGCTCCTCGCCCTGGCCGAAGGGCCCGAGGCGACGCCGCTCGAGGTGGCGGTGCCGGAGTTCGGCCCGCTCTTCGGCCGCCTGCGCCAGGGTCCGGGCGAGGTGGCGCAGGAAGAGGTCCGCATCACCCGCGGGAACCAGCACGAGAACCTCCTGGTGCGCATGGCAGTGCGGCGCGGTGCGGAGGGGGCGCCGGAGGGCTACGTGGTGGCCTTCGACGACGTGACCGATCTCGTCGCCGCCCAGCGGATGGCGGCCTGGGGCGACGTGGCCCGCCGCATCGCCCACGAGATCAAGAACCCGCTCACGCCGATCCAGCTTTCCGCCGAGCGCATCCGGCGCAAGTTCCGCAGCCGCGTGGGCGACGAGAGCGACGCGCTGGAGCAGATGACGGACGTGATCGTCCGCCAGACCGACGATCTGCGGCGGATCGTGGACGAGTTCTCGAAGTTCGCCCGGATGCCGGAGCCCGACCGGCGCACCCATGACGTGATCGCGCTGTTGCGCGGGGCGGTGCTGCTGCAGGAGGGCGGACAGCCCGGCGTGCACTTCAAGGTGGATCTGCCGCGCGCGCCCGTGGTGGCGCAGATCGACGACACGCTCTTCTCGCAGGCGCTGACGAACCTTATCAAGAACGCCGGAGAAGCCATTGAAAGCCGGATGGAAAAGGATGGCGAGGGGGAGAGCTTCCAGCCGGAGATCCGGATTCACGCCGAGGTGCGGGACGATGCGCTGCACATCGCCATAGACGACAACGGCATCGGCCTTCCGCCCGACCGCGCGCGCCTCTTCGAGCCCTACGTGACTACCCGCGCGAAGGGCACCGGCCTCGGCCTGCCGATCGTGAAGAAGATCGTCGAGGAGCACGGCGGCCAGCTCGTTCTGGGCGATGCGCCGCCCTTTTCCACCGGCGCCCGCGCCGGTGCCCGCGCCGAGATCGTCCTGCCGCTAGACGAGGGCGCGCCGCTGCAGCGCGCCGAACCGACCGCTGCTGCCGCCACCGCCGACATCGCATAGAGGACACCATGGGCGACATCCTGATCGTAGACGACGAGCGCGACATCCGCGAACTGATCGGAGACATACTTACCGACGAAGGCTATGCGACGCGGCTTGCCGGCAGCTCCGACGAGGCCATGGCCGAGATCAACGCGGCGCCGCCTTCGCTCATCATCCTCGACATCTGGCTGAAGGACAGCCGGATGGACGGTATCGACATCCTCAAATGCGTTCGTCGCGACAACCCGGGCATCCCCGTGGTCATCATCTCCGGCCACGGCAACATCGAGATTGCCGTCGCGGCGATCAAGCAGGGCGCCTACGACTTCATCGAGAAGCCGTTCAACATCGACCAGCTGCTCGTCGTCATCCGGCGCGCAATGGAAACCGCGCGCCTGCGCCGCGAGAACATGGAGCTTCGACGCAAGGACGTAATCGCCGCCGAGATGGTGGGGGCCTCCGCCGCCTTCCGGGCGCTGCGCGGCCAGCTCGAGAAGGTCACCCGCTCCAACGGGCGCGTGATGCTCACCGGCCCGTCCGGCGCCGGCAAGGAGGTCGCCGCGCGCTTCATCCACCAGAACTCCGCCAGGGCCGGGGCGCCCTTCGTCATCGTCAACTCGGCGTCGATCGCGCCCGAGCGCATGGAGGAGGTGCTCTTCGGGCGCGAGACGTCCGAGCGCGGGATCGAGCCGGGGCTTCTGGAGGAGGCCCATGGCGGGGTGATCTACTTCGACGAGGTCGCCGACATGCCGCCGGGCACGCAATCGAAGATCCTGCGCGTGCTCGTGGACCAGCAGTTCCAGCGTGTCGGCGGCAGCGACAAGGTGCGCGTGGACCTCCGGGTGATTTCTTCCACCTCGCGCGATCTCGAGGCCGAGGCGGCCGCCGGGCGCTTCCGGCAGGAGCTCTTCCACCGGCTCAACGTGGTGCCCATCGCGATTCCCGCGCTGGCCGAGCGCCGCGAGGACATCCCGCTGCTGGCCGAGCATTTCGTCGCCCAGTTCAACACCGAGCAGGGGCTTCCGCGCCGGGCGCTGTCGGAAGAGGCCGCGGCGCTGCTGCAGACCATGGCCTGGCCGGGCAACGTGCGCCAGCTGCGCAACGTGATCGAGCGGGTTCTGATCCTCGGCGAGGGCGGCGGCCCGATCGAGGCGCGCGAGCTGCCCGCCGGCGAGGAGGCCCCCGCGGGCGAGGACAGGGTTGTGCTGTCCGGCGGGCTGGCCACGCTGCCGCTGCGCGAGGCCCGCGAGCTGTTCGAGCGCGAGTACCTGCTCACCCAGATCAACCGGTTCGGCGGCAACATCAGCCGCACCGCCAGCTTCGTGGGAATGGAGCGGTCGGCGCTCCACCGCAAGCTGAAGTCGCTGGGGGTGGTGACCTCCTCGAAGGCCGGCAGCCGCGTGGCCCATATCGAGGAGGCCCGCGCCGCCCGCGAGGCAGGCTGAGGACCCGCGCGGTACCGGCCGTCGCGAAGCGAGGGGCGCCGCCCCTCGCGCTCCCCGAGGTATTTCGGGGCCAAAGTGGAGGGCGGGGGCCATGTGGCGCGGCGGCGGCTCTGCGCGCCGCGCGGGCGGCCGGGACGCGGGCGCGGACGCGGCGGGCGATTGACGCGCGCGGGCCAAGCTGCCACTTGAGGGGCCGGGCTTCCCGGAGGGCGCCATGAAGGTGATCATCTGCGGCGCCGGACAGGTGGGCTGGCAGATCGCCCGCCATCTTTCGGGCGAGCGCAACGACGTGACGGTGGTGGACAGCAACGCCGATCTCGTGCGCCGCGCCACCGAGAGCCTGGACGTCCAGGGCATCGCCGGCTTCGCCAGCTATCCCGACGTGCTCGACCGGGCGGGGGCGAAGGACGCGGACATGATCATCGCGGCCACCCATTCCGACGAGGTGAACATGGTCACCTGCCAGGTGGCCCACTCCGTCTTCGCGATCAAGCGCAAGATCGCGCGGTTGCGCTCGCGCAGCTATCTCGAGGCGATCTACGCCGATCTCTACCGCCGCGATCATCTTCCCATCGACGTGGTGATCTCGCCGGAAAAGGAGGTGGCCGAGGCTGCGCTGCACCGGCTCGCCGCGCCGGCGGCCTTCGATACCGAGAGCTTCCTCGAGGGGCGCGCCCAGCTCGTGGGCATCGCCATCGACGAGGACTGCCCGGTGATCAACACCCCCCTCCGGCAGCTGACCGATCTCTTCTCGACCCTGCGCGCCATCGTGGTGGGCGTTCGCCGCGACGGGCAGCTCTTCGCCCCGGAGGCGCAGGACCAGCTCTTTCCCGGGGACGACGCCTACCTTTTCTGCAACACCGAGGACATGGCGCGCGCGCTGGAGATCTTCGGCAAGACCCAGCGCAAGCAGGAGCGGATCGTCATCATCGGCGGCGGCAACGTGGGCCTGGCCGTGGCCACGGCGCTCGAGGCCCGCACCGAGCGGGTGCGCGCCAAGGTGATCGAGCGCAGCCGCGCCTGCGCCGAGCGCGCCGCCGACGCGCTCGAACGCACCATCGTGCTCAACGGCGACGGGCTCGATGCGGCGCTCCTGAAGGAGGCCGGCATCGAGCGGGCCGACGCCGTCCTTACGGTGACCGACGACGACAAGACGAACCTGCTGGCCGCCGTGCGCGCCAAGAGCCAGGGCTGCCCCATGGCGATCTGCCTCGTGAACGATCCCACCCTCGTGCCGCTGATGAAGCCGCTCGGGATCGACGCCTACATCAACCCGCGGGCCACGACCGTCAGCTCGATCCTGCGCCATGTGCGGCAGGGCCAGGTGCGGATGGTGTATTCCATCGGCGATGCCGAGGCCGAGGTGATCGAGGCGCGGGTGATGTCCACCTCGCCCATCGCCGGGCAGCGCATCCGCGACATCGACTTTCCCGAGGGCGTGCTCGTGGGGGCGGTGATGAAGGACCGCAAGCTGGTGAAGCCCGAGGGCGGCACCCGGATCGACGAGGGCGACATCATCGTGATGTTCGCGCTGGCCGCGGACGTGCCCGAGGTCGAGCGGCTGCTGCAGGTCTCGATCGAATTCTACTGATGCGCGGAGGGGCTCGCAGCAGGCCGGTCGGGCGGGGCGGAAGGTGAGCCGGGGGCTCGAGCGGCTGCCGCTCTTCGTGCAGCTCATGGCGCTCTCGGCGGCGCTGATGCTGGTGCCGGCGTTCCATGCCCTGGCCACGGAACACCATCTGCAGGCCCGCGCCTTCGGCTACTCCGCGGTGCTACTCGCGATCGTCACCGCGCTGATCGGGCTGGCCACCTCGGCGCGCCCGCCGAGCGAGAGCGCGCGCAGCCAGCTTCTTGCCCTTTTCGCCGCCTACACCGTGCTGCCCGCCATCCTCGCGGTGCCCTTCTACGAGGGCCAGGCGCTGCGCGGCTACTTCGGGGCCTATTTCGAGATGGTCTCGGCGCTGACCACCACCGGGGCGACGCTCTACGACGTGCCGGCGCTGATCGGCGACTCGCTGCATCTGTGGCGCGGGCTGGTGGGTTGGCTCGGGGGCTTCATGAGCTGGGTGGCGGCCTTCGCCATCCTGGCACCGCTCAGCCTCGGCGGCTTCGAGGTGGTCGCCCGCGCGCAGGGGACGGGACTGCGCACCGGGGCACCCGGCGGGCGGCCGGCCGAAACCCGCGGCGTGGCCACGCGGGTGCGCCGCCTCGCCATTCGCTTCGCCCCGATCTACGGCGGGGCCACGCTGGCGCTCTGGGGCGGACAGGTGGCGCTCGGCGAGGCTCCCTTCGTGGCCGCCATCCACGCGATGTCCGTGCTCTCGACCTCCGGCATCTCGCCGGTGGGCGGCCTCGATGCCGGGCTTGCGGGGCGGGCGGGGGAGGCGCTGCTGCTCGTCTTCTTCCTGTTCGCCCTCACCCGGCTGAGCTATTGCTGGACGTTCACGGCCGACCGGCCGCGCGATGCGCTTGCCGACCCCGAGATGCGCGCCGGCCTCGCGGTCGCGCTGCTCGTGCCGGCCGTGCTCATGCTCCGGCACTGGTTCGGCGCCCTCGAAGGCGACGGGCAGGAGGATCTCGCGGCGGCGGGGCGGGCGTTCTGGGGGGCGCTCTTCACCACGGTGAGCTTCCTGACGACGACGGGATTCGTCTCGGCCGACTGGGTTGCGACCCGGGGCTGGTCGGGGCTCGAGACGCCGGGCACCCTGCTGGTCGGAATCGCGCTCGTGGGCGGCGGCGTCGGCACCACGGCGGGCGGGGTGAAGCTCCTGCGCGTCTTCGCGCTCTACCGGCATGGCCGGCGCGAGCTCGACAGGCTGGTGCACCCCTCGCTCGTGGCCGGGACGGGCCCCAGGGCGCGCCGCGTTCCGCGCGAGGGTGCGACCATCGCCTGGATCTTCTTCATGCTCTTCGCGCTCTCGGTGGCGGGCACGATGCTGGCTCTGGCGGCCACCGGAATCGATTTCGCGCGCGCCACCGTTCTGGCCGTGGCGGCGCTTTCCACCACCGGGCCGCTTGCCCAGTTTGCCGGCGACAGCCCGATCTCCTACGCCGCGCTTCCGCAGCCCGCCCTTGCCGTGCTGGCCGCGGCGATGGTGCTGGGACGGCTGGAGACGCTGGCGCTGATCGCCCTGCTCAACCCCGAATTCTGGCGCCGCTGACCGGGCCTCGCCGATCCGCGCGGCCGCCCTCGGGGCATGCCGCGACAAACCCCTGTGATCGCCTCTGGAATCTCCCCTCTCCAGCCGACATACTGGCGCGGGGAGAAACGCCGCCGGACGCGGAACGCACCGACCGGCGAGAACGAAAAAAAATGCCTAGAGGGGCCGCGACATGCCGTCGGACAAACAAAACCTGCAGGATGCCTTCCTCAATCACGTTCGCAAGACGAAGGTTCCGGTCACGATCTTCCTGATCAACGGGGTCAAGCTGCAGGGCGTGATCACCTGGTTCGACAATTTTTGCGTGCTGTTGCGGCGCGACGGCCAAAGCCAGCTCGTCTACAAGCACGCGATTTCCACCGTGATGCCGTCCCAGCCCATCAACCTCTACGACGGCGAGGACTGAAAGCATGGGTGACGACCGGTCCGCCATGCGGGCGGTCGTGCTGCACCCCGACATCTCCGGGGCGCGTGCACCGCGTGACCCGGCCGCCGCGCTCGAGGAGGCGGTTTCGCTCGCCGCGGCGCTGCCGGGGCTCGAGATCGTCGCCGCCGAGACAGTCCGCCTGCCCAGGGCTCAGCCCGGCACCCTCTTCGGCAGCGGAAAGATCGAGGAGCTTGGGCGCCGCTTCGAGGCGGCGGAGGTGGGGCTCGTGCTCGTGGACGGGCCGGTCACGCCGGTCCAGCAGCGCAATCTCGAACGCGCCTGGAAAGTGAAGCTGCTGGACCGCACAGGGCTGATCCTGGAGATCTTCTCGGATCGGGCGCGCACCCGCGAGGGCACGCTCCAGGTCGAGATGGCGGCGCTCAGCTACCAGCGTACGCGCCTCGTGCGGGCCTGGACCCACCTCGAGCGGCAGCGCGGTGGTCTGGGCTTCGTCGGCGGGCCGGGCGAGACCCAGATCGAGGCCGACAGGCGCGCCATCGACGAGGCGCTGACGCGACTGCGCCGCCAGCTTGCCAAGGTGGTGCGCACCCGGGAGCTTCACCGGGCGGCGCGTGCCAAGGTGCCTTACCCGGTGGTGGCGCTGGTGGGCTACACCAACGCGGGAAAATCCACGCTCTTCAATCGGCTCACCGGCGCCGAGGTGCTGGCGAAGGACATGCTCTTCGCCACGCTGGACCCGACCATGCGCGCGGTTGCGCTGGAGGGCGGAACGGAGGTGATCCTGTCCGATACGGTGGGGTTCATCTCCGATCTGCCGACCGAGCTCGTCGCCGCCTTCCGCGCGACGTTGGAGGAGGTGAGCGCCGCCGATCTCATCGTGCACGTGCGTGACATCTCCCATACCGAGACCGATGAGCAGGCCGCCGACGTCGCCGGCGTGCTTGCAAGCCTCGGCGTGGAAGAGACCACCCCCAACATCGAAGTCTGGAACAAGATGGATCGCCTCGATCCCGAGGCCCGCGCCGCGCGGCTGGCCGAGGCCGCGCGCAAGCCGGGGATCGTGACGGTCTCGGCGCTCACCGGCGAGGGGGTGGACGCGCTGGTGGCACGGATCGCCGAGGCGGTCAGCGAAGCCCGCCATGCCTCCACCGTGCACCTCGGCTTCGGCGACGGCCGCCGCAGGGCCTGGCTCTACGACGAGGGCGTGGTGACAGCCGAGACCCGCGGCGACTCCGGGCTCGATCTGGACGTGCGCTGGACGGAGCGCCAGAAGGCCCGTTTCGCCCGGCTGTGAGCGCGGGAGGCCGGGGGCAAACCCGGACAATATCCACTTTAAGCATTGGCTTACGGCGCGTTCCTGTCAGCGGCTCTGCGCGCCTGGCCGCGTCCCGCGGGGCGGGTAGCCCCGAGGTCCACGCCACGGGGGGCGCCGGCTTCGGCCGCCACACCTCCGGGGACCGCCGGCCTGGCGTCCGGCCCGGCCGCTCCTCCCCGTGGTGCGGCTTGGAGGCCGCGCTAGGCCGCCCTCGGCCGCATGGTGAGCCAGATGAGCGCGCCGCCGGCCAGCGCGAGGAACGGCACCATGGCGAGGTTCACCGCCGTCCAGCCGGCCTGCGCATCGGTGCCGGCGCAGTTCATCAGCCCGCCCGAGGCGAGGGAGGCGAGGGTGACGCTGCCGAAGACGATGGCGTCGTTCATGCCCTGCACCCGGCCGCGCTCCTCCGGCGAATGGCTGTCCGTGAGCATGGCGGTTGCACCGATGAAGCCGAAGTTCCAGCCCACGCCGAGCAGCACCAGCGCGACGAAGAACTGGAAGAGCTCCACGCCCGAGATGGCCACCGCCCCGGCGGCGGCGAGGATCGCCAGCCCCGCCGTGGTGATCGCCCGCGCTCCGAAACGGGCGATCAGGTGCCCGGTGAAGAAGGAAGGCGCGAACATCGCCAGCACATGGGCCGAGACGACATCGGCGGCGTTCGAGGGCGTGAAGCCGCAGCCCACCACCGCGAGCGGCGTCGATGTCATCACGAGGTTCATCAGCGAGTAGGCGACCATGGCGCAGATGATCGCCACCAGAACCGGTCCGCTCTGCAGCAGCTCCCAACGGCTGCGCCCGGCGGGTGCCGTTGGCGAAGGGGCCGCCGGGCGCGGGATGTCGAGCAGGAAGAAGAGCCCCATGCCGATGAGGTTGATCGCCATCGCCGCGAGGTAGGTGCCCACGAAGGGCACCGCCGTCAGATCCACGGTGACCTTCACCAGCTGCGGCCCGATGAGGGCGGAGAGCAGACCGCCGGCCATGACGTAGGAGATCGCCTTGGGGCGGAAGGCGGCCGAGGCCGTATCCGCCGCGGCGAAGCGGTAGAATCCCTGTGCCGACATGTAGATGCCGGTGAACCATGATCCGACGAGCAGCAGCCAGAAGCTGCCCTCCATCATCGCCACCGTGGCGATGGCCGAGCCCGCCAGCCCGCCGATGGCGCCCACGAAGAAGCCCGCGCGCCGCCCGAACCTCTGCATCAGCGCCGAAAGCCACGGCGCCGTCGTCATCGAGCCGAACACGATGAGCGAGATCGGCAGGGTGGCGAGGCAGGCGATGGGCGCGAGGCTCTGCCCGGCAAGACCGCCGATCACGAAAATCATCGTGATCTGGCTTCCCAGCACGGCCTGTGCCGCGACGAGAACCCACACGTTGCGGCGGGCGCGGGCGTCGCCGCCCGCCTCGGCGGGCGCATCCTCGCCGGGCAGGGAGGCGGCTGGATTGTCGGGCAGACTACTCATCTTGCGAGCCGCTAGCGCGATCCGGCCGGCAGTGCAATGCGGCGCGAGGGCCGATCACACCGGGCGTCGGGCCGCGCGGCAACGCGATCGCAAAGCCTCGAAACCGGGTGCCGCAGGCGCGCGACATGTTCTAGGCTGCCCCCATGGTGGGACGCATCATCGAAACGGAGGCCTGCGTTGCCGAGGGGGCCGAGTGGCTCGCCCGGGCGGAGCCGAGATTCGCCGCCGCGCTGGCCGAAACCGGACCGCTTCCGGTGCGGCGTCGGGACGACGGGTTCCCGGCGCTCCTGATGGCCATCGTCAGCCAGCAGGTGAGCACGGCGGCGGCGCGGGCGATCAGCGGCCGTCTCGAGGCGGCGGGGCTGACGGCGCCCGGGGCGATCGCCGCGGCGCCGGAGGATGCGCTCCGTTCGTGCGGGCTGTCGCGCCAGAAGATCCGCTACGCCAAGGCACTCGCCGATGCGGCGATCGACTACGAGGCGCTGCGCGCGCTTCCGGACGCCGAGGTGGTCTCGCGGCTCGTCGCGGTGCCGGGCATCGGCGTGTGGACGGCGGAGATCTACGCGATGTTCTCGCTCGGGCGCGCCGACGTCTTCGCGCCCGGCGATCTTGCCCTGCAGGAGTCGGCGCGGATCCTCTTCGATCTGCCCGAAAGGCCGCGCGAACGGGCGCTGCGCGAGATGTCGGCGGGCTGGTCGCCGTGGCGCGGCGTTGCGGCGCGGCTGCTGTGGGCCTACTACCGGGTGGCCAAGGAGCGGGACGGGATCGCATGAATCGCAGTTTGCAGGCGGGGCGGGTCGAGCCCCATTCGGGTGTGGCGCGCTCGGTGCTGGTGTTCCTGCACGGTTACGGCGCCAATGGGGCCGATCTTCTGGGCCTCGCGGGGGTACTGGGCGAGCATCTGCCCGATACGCTCTTTCTCGCGCCCGATGCGCCCGAAAGCGTGCCCGGCGCGCCGTTCGGATTCCAGTGGTTCCCGCTGCCCTGGCTCGACGGGTCGAGCGAGGAGGAGAGCGAGCGGGGTATGCGCGCGGCGGTCGCCGATCTTGGCGCGTATCTCGACGGGGTGCTCGTGGACGAGGACATGCTGCCCGAGCAGATGGCGCTCTTCGGCTTCTCCCAGGGAACGATGATGGCGCTTCATGTCGCCCCCCGCCGGGACGACACGCTCGCCGGCGTCGTCGCCTTCTCGGGCCGGCTGCTCGGCCCCGAGTTGCTCCCCGACGAAGCCGTCAGCCGGATGCCGGTTCTGCTGGTGCATGGGGATGCCGACGAGGTGGTGCCCGTCCAGTCGCTCCCCGAGGCCGCCGAGGCGCTGCAGGCGGCCGGCTTCCGGGACGTCTACGCCCATGTGATGAAGGGCACGGGCCACGGGATCGCGCCCGATGGGCTCGAGGTGGCGCTCGCCTTCCTGCGCGACCGGCTGGGCTACGCCTGAGCCCGGTGGCGCGCCGCGCGCCGCCTGCGTTCCCCGGCCAGGGCCCCGCCCGGGCGCGCGTCACCGGCCTGTCATGGAAACGCGCTAGCCCTGACGCGGAACCATATCTGGCGGGGCTTGTGGAACGCGAACCGCTAGATATAGTTCGATCAGGGAAGCTCGCCCCTGCGTGCCAGCCATGCGCGAAGGGGGGCGGAGAGGTGCCGCCGGCCCGCGCCGCGGCTCAAGGAGCGGAGGGTGACGGCGTGCGGAGGCAACTGCGATGATGGACGGCGATTTCAGAACCAGCTTCACGCGGCAGCCGCTCAGGCCGCGCCACCATCCCGCGCTTGTCCTGAACGCCGATTATCGCCCGCTTTCGTACTATCCGCTTTCTCTCTGGCCGTGGCAGGAGGCGGTGAAAGCCGCCTGGCTGGACAGGGTACAGATCGTGGCGGAGTACGACGAGGTGGTGCGCTCGCCCTCGACGGAGATCCGCATCCCCTCCGTGGTGGTCCTCAGGGACTACGTGAAACCGCAGAAGCGCGTCGCGTTCACCCGGTTCAACCTGTTCCTGCGCGACGAGTTCTCCTGCCAGTACTGCGGCGCAAGGAGCGATCTGACATTTGATCATGTGATCCCGCGCGCCCGCGGAGGGCTGACGAGCTGGGAAAACGTCGTCGCCGCCTGTTCGGGGTGCAACCTGCGCAAGGGCGCCCGCAGCCTGCGCGCCGCGGGGCTGAGCCTGCGCAAGCCGCCGCGCCAGCCCGGGGCGGAAGAGTTGCGGAACCTCGGCCGGAAGTTCCCGCCGAACTATCTCCACGATAGCTGGCTGGATTTTCTCTACTGGGACGCCGAGCTCGAAGCGTGACGCGCCGGGAGCCTTGCCCCCGGACCCCCGCGCGTATTTGCGCCAAGATGAGAGTGCGCGGGGGTCATGGGCGTGCAGGAGCCGGCCGGGTCGCTGGGTTGCCATCACTTTGGCCGGCAAATACCTCGGGGAGCGCGAGGGGCTGGCCCCTCGCTCTTCCCGGAGCGCCGGCTCGCACGGCGGGCCGATGACCCCTCCTGTGCTTCGTCTCGCGGAAGCGGCGCGCGGTCAGGCGCCGCGCGAGATCCATCCGCCGCCGAGCACGCGGGTGCTCCCGGTTTCGTAGAAGACGCAGGCCTGGCCGGGGGAGACCCCTTCCTCCGGGGCGAGAAGCTCAACCTCCGCCTCCGAGGGCGAGAGCGCCCGGAGCACGGCCTCGCGCGGCTCCCGCGTCGAGCGGACCCGGACCGAGAGCGCCAGCTCCTCGCCGCCATGAAGCGGCGTGTCGCCGAGCCAGTTCAGTTCCCGCACGGGCACGCGCGCGGTCGCGAGCATCTCCCTGGGGCCGACGACGACCCGGCGGGCCTTCTCATCGAGCTTGACCACGTAGAGCGGCTCCGCGAGGCCCCCGAGGCCGAGCCCCCTGCGCTGCCCGACGGTGTAGTGGATGATGCCGTCATGGGTTCCGAGGACCCGGCCGTCGGCATGCACGATCTCGCCCGGCTCCGCCGCGCCGGGGCGCAGCTTGCGGATCACCGCGGCGTAGTCGCCGTTCGGCACGAAGCAGATGTCCTGGCTGTCGGGCTTGTCGGCCACCGCCAGGCCGTGGCGCGCGGCCAGCGCGCGCGTGGCCGCCTTGTCGGGCAGGTGCCCGAGCGGGAACCGCAGGAATTCGAGCTGTTCGCGCGTGGTGGAGAACAGGAAGTAGCTCTGGTCGCGCGCCGCATCCGCAGCACGGTGCAGCTCCGGCCCGGATGGCCCCTCCCGGCGCTGGATGTAGTGCCCGGTCGCCATGCAGTCCGCGTCGAGGTCCCGCGCCGTCTCGAGCAGGTCGCGGAACTTGACGCGTTCGTTGCAGCGGATGCACGGCACCGGGGTGGCGCCAGCCAGGTAGCTGTCGGCGAACTCATCGATCACCGCCTCGCGGAAGGCGTTTTCGTAGTCGAGCACGTAATGGGGGAAACCCATTTTCTCCGCCACGCGGCGGGCGTCGTGGATGTCGCGGCCGGCGCAGCAGGCGCCCTTCTTCGCGAGAGCCGCCCCGTGAT
>CAYXOX010000056.1:0-1851 GCA_964466745.1 uncultured Rhodobacterales bacterium | reverse complement strand
ATGCCCACCACGTCGTAGCCCTCCGCGGCGAGCTCGGCGGCCACCACCGAGCTGTCCACGCCGCCGGACATCGCGACCACCACCCGCGTTTCGGCGGGCGGCTTGGCGAAACCGAGCGAGTTGAGGCCGGTGGTGCGGTCGAGCGCCATGGCTGATGTCCTGCGTTCGTTCGGGGAGGGGCTGCGCGGGCCAGATACGCAATGCAATATAGAAAAATGCCGTTTTTGAGCAAGGGCCGGGTTTCACCACTCCTTAAGCGCGCTGCGCCAAGGGTGCGGGCATCACGGCGGAGGAAAGCCGATGTACCTGCGAAAGGTGGATGGCCCGCGGGCAGTCACTTTGCCCGACGGTTCCCGGATGACCCGCGCCGATCTGCCGGCGCCCGAGACCCGCCGCTGGGTGGCCTCGCGAAAGGCCGCGGTGGTGCGCGCGGTGTGCCACGGCCTCGTTTCGGAACGGGAGGTTCTGGATCTCTACGGCCTCTCCCCGGAGGAGCTGGCCGAATGGACGGCGGCTGTGGCGCGGCACGGCGAGGCCGCGCTGCGTGCAACCGCGCTGCAACGTTACCGGAACACGTCAGAAGCTGCCGGTGGACAACCGGGAGTTGAAGTCGTTAAAAATCATGGCGGGTAACGCGCAATTAACTAATGCCGGTCAAGGTTCGATGCGAGAGTGCCCGAGCCCGAGGGGATGGAAGCGATGCGCGTGCTGCTGGTTGAAGACGATCCTACCACGTCGAAGAGCATCGAGATGATGCTCAACCATGCCAACCTGAACGTCTACGCGACGGACATGGGCGAAGAGGGCGTCGATCTCGCCAAGCTCTACGATTACGATCTGATCCTGCTCGATCTCGACCTTCCCGACATGAACGGGCACGACGTGCTGCGCCAGCTGCGGCTCGCCCGCGTCGAAACGCCGATCCTGATCCTTTCCGGTTCGGATGATACCGACAACAAGCTGCGCGGTTTCGGCTTCGGTGCGGACGACTACCTCACCAAACCCTTCCACCGCGAGGAGCTGGTGGCACGGATCCATGCGATCATCCGGCGCTCCAAGGGGCACGCCCAATCGGTGATCCGGACGGGCAAGGTCGCCGTGAATCTCGACGCCAAGACCGTCGATGTCGATGGCTCCGGCGTGCACCTGACCGGCAAGGAATACCAGATGCTCGAGCTGCTGAGCCTGCGAAAGGGGACCACGCTCACCAAGGAGATGTTCCTCAACCATCTCTACGGCGGCATGGACGAACCCGAACTCAAGATCATCGACGTCTTCATCTGCAAGCTGCGCAAGAAGCTCTCCAAGGCGACGGGGGGCGAGAACTACATCGAAACCGTCTGGGGCCGGGGCTACGTCCTGCGCGATCCCGATCCTGTCCGCGAGGATCGCACGCGCCTCGCTGTCGGGGCCTGAGCCGGAGCGGCGCCCCCCGGGCGGGGTTTGCCGGCAGTTTATGGGCGCGGCGAACGGGAAAGATGCGCGGCGCGGCGCCCCCGCGAGCCCGGACCGCGCGCAACGGTCCCCATGGTGCGGACGAAAACCGCTTCGCGGGAACGGGGCCGAACCCGGACATGCCAATGGCGCTCCGCCGCATCCGAGCCGGAGCGGCCGGGCTCCGTGGTGTCGCGCGCCGCCTGCGCGCAATCCGCGAGCGACGGCCGAAGGGCCGGGTGGCACGCATGCGTTTGCTGTTTTCAATCCCGTCCGGACGTCGCCGTGTTTGTTGGCCAGGCACTCGAAGGCTTCCTGTTCCTGCGGCAGGCCCCGGGCTTCACCCGTTGACAATGCCGTGCCCGCAGGATCCCGTCGCCCGTCGCCCGTCGCCCGTCGCCCGTCGCCCGTCGCCCG
>CAYXOX010000055.1:0-18052 GCA_964466745.1 uncultured Rhodobacterales bacterium | reverse complement strand
GATCTTGCGGAAATCCATCTGTGCCGCGGCCCCGAGCACCCCGGTGAGCATGGTAAAGCCCGCCACCCAGAGCAGGATCGTGTGGGTGTAGGCCACGTCATGGGTGAAGATCAGGGTGAACACGCGGATCAGCGCGTAGACGCCCACCTTGGTCAGCAGCCCCGCGAACACCGCCGACACGCTGAAGGCGGGGGTGTGGTAGGCCGCCGGCAGCCAGAAGAAGAGCGGGAACAGCGCCGCTTTCACGCCGAAGGCGATCATGAACATCACCGCCACCACGGTGAGCAGCCCCTCGTTCTCCACCTCGCGCACGGCGAGCGCGAGATCGGCGAGGTTGAGCGTGCCCGTCATCCCGTAGAGCAGGCCCACACCCGACAGGAACAGGATCGTCGATATCAGGTTGAGCGTGACGTACTTGATGCCGCCATCGATCTGCTCCTTCTTGCCGCCGAGGATCAGCAGCCCGAAGGAGGCGATCAGCATCACCTCGAACCAGACGTAGAGGTTGAACAGATCGCCCGTCAGGAACGCCCCGGTCACCCCGGCGATGAGCACCTGGAAGAGCGCGTGGTAGCCAAGGTATTCCTTGCGGGCATCAATGTCGGCAAGCGCGTAGATCGCCACGGCGAGCCCGGTGATGGCCGTGATCACCACCATCACGCCGCCGAGGTAATCGGCCACCAGCGTGATGCCGAAGGGCGCGGCCCAGTTGCCCATCTGCCCGGCGATCACGCCTTCGGCGAGCACGTTGCGCATCAGGTTGGCGGCGGCCCCCAGCAGGGCCAGCGAGCCGGCGAAGCTGATCCAGCGGCCCGAAGGCGTCTGCCGGAACAGGTAGGCCAGCACCGCCGTCAGGAACGGGATGGCGATGGGGAGTGCGAGGGTCCAGCTCACTTCGGCGCCTCCACCGGTTCGGCCACGCGCATCTCGTCCGAGTTCAGCGTGCCGAGCGAGGAGTAGGTGCGGAACACCAGAACCAGCGCGAAAGCGAAGAGCCCGAAGCCGATCACGATGGCCGTCAGCACCAGCGCCTGCGGCAGCGCGTTGGCCACGAGGCCCGCGGGCATGTCGGCGCCCTCGTCGATCAGCGCGGGCGCGCCCTCGGTCAGCCGCCCCGCGGTGAAGATGATGAGGTTCGCCGCGTTCGAGATCAGTATGAGCCCGAAGATGAAGCGAAGCACGTTGCGCGCCAGCATCAGGTAGACGGCGCCAGCCACGAGGATCCCGATGGTGACGGCGAGCAGCGTTTCCATGCTCAGATCTCCTCTTCCATGGCGAAGACCAGCGTGAGGATCGAGCCGAACACCACGAGATAGACGCCGATATCGAACACGAGCACGGTGGAGAGCGGCAGGCCCTTGTCGTCGCCCTGGGCGCCGATGAAGAGCCACTGCCCGGTGAAGAGCGGATCGCCGAACACCGCGGCGAAGAGGCCGGCCAGCAGCGCGATCCCGAGGCCGGCCATGGCGATGTTCTGCGGCGAGAGGCGCAGCGCCGCGCGCGCCTGCTCGGTGCCGCTGGCGATGGCGTAGAGCACGAAGCCGGTCGCCCCGATCAGCCCGCCGATGAAGCCGCCGCCGGGCAGGTTGTGCCCGCGCAGGAGCATGTAGACCGAGAAGAGAAGCAGAAGCGCCACCAGAAAGCGCGTGGCCACCGTCAGGATGATGGAGTTCATGTGCGATCCTCCTCCTTGCCGGCCTTGATCGGCGCGGTGGTCCGCAGGAGCGCATAGGCCGCAAGCGCGGCGACCACCACCACCGCGACCTCGCCGAACGTGTCGAGCGCGCGGAAATCCACGAGGATGACGTTGACGATGTTGCGCCCGAAGGCCTCGGGCCAGCTCGTCGCCTCGAAGTAGTCGGTCAGGCGACGGTCGAGCGGCGCTTGCAGCACCATCAGCAGGATCAGCGAGGTCGCCCCGCCCACGCCGAGGGCGAGCAGCGCGTCCCACGGGCGCGGGCCGTCTCGCCCGCCGGCATCAAGGCCGGGCAGCCGCAGCATCGCCACGGACACGAGCACCACCACCAGCGTTTCCACGAGCAACTGGGTGATCGCCACGTCGGGCGCCCCGTAGAACACGAAGATCAGTGCCACACCGATCCCCACGACGCCGAGCGCGGTAATGGCCGTGATCCGCGAGGAGGTCACGGTGGCGAGCACGGTGCCGGCGACGATGAGCGCCACGATGGTCATGTGCATGAGCCTGAAGTCCGGGCCCGTCACGGCGATCTCGGGAGTGGTCTTCAGCCAGAGCGTCGTGCCGAGCCCGATGAGGACGGTCGCGAAGACAACGAAGATGTAGCGCCGCAGGACGCCCGATTGCAGCAGACGGGTCTGCCAGGCCGCGAGCGCCTTGAGCCCGTCGAGGAAGCTGTCCCAGCCGCGGTCGAAGTTCGGCAGGGCGGCCTCGGCGCGCCCCAGCGCGGCGCGCAGCGGGCGGTGGGCGAGGTAGAGCACCGCGCCGAGTGCGAAGGTGCCCAGCGACAGGAAGAGCGGCAGGTTCACCCCGGCCCAGAGCTTCATCTCGCGCGCCTGGCCGGCCTCGCCCAGCACCGCGTCGACGGTGGGCGTGACGAGGAAGGCCTGCGCGAGCCCGGGCTGGAGCCCGAACAGGAGGCCCATGGCGGCCAGCAGCACCGGGCCGGCGAGCATCGCCGCCGGCGCCTCCGAAACGTCGCGGCGGAGCGCCTCGCCCGGCGTGCCCCAGAACGGGCGCAGCGCCACCACCCCGGCCACGGCGAACATCAGCGCGTTCGCCGCGAGTGCCGTGCCGGTGACCCAGATCGGGCTGGAGGCGGCTGCGATGGCGCCGGCGTATTGCAGCTCCTTGGCGATGAACCCCACGAAGGGAACCATGCCGGCCATCGAAAGCGCGGCCAGCGCGGCGGCCAGGGCCGTCACCGGCATCCTGCGGGCCAGCCCGCCCAGCACCTCGGCCTCCCGCGTGCCGGTCGCGTGGTCGATGCAGCCCACCATCAGGAAGAGCGACGCCTTGTAGAGCGAATGCGCCACGAGGAACACCGCGGCCGCCGTCACCATGTAGGCCGCGTCGTGGGCGAGCAGCATCGTCAGCGTGCCCAGCGCCATCAGCGTCGTGTAGGCCAGCGCCTGTTTCAGGTCGCTCTGCCGCAGCGCCAGGACCGATGCGAAGACGGCGGTGAAGCCGCCGGCGATCGTCAGCGTCCAGAGCCACACGTCGTTCCCCGAGAAGGCCGGATGGATGCGCGCCATCAGGTAGACCCCGCCCTTGACCATGGTCGCAGAGTGCAGGAAGGCCGAAACCGGCGTGGGTGCGGCCATCGCGTTCGGCAGCCAGAAATGGAACGGGAACTGCGCCGACTTGGTGAAGGCGCCCGCGAGCAGCAGGATCAGGATGGGCAGGAAAAGCGGGTGCTCGGCCAGCGCCGCGCCCTGCGCGTTGATCTGGGAAAGCTCGAAGCTGCCCGCCGCGCCGCCCAGCAGGATCAGCCCCGCAAGCAGCGCGAGCCCGCCTGCGCCCGTGACGAACAGCGCCTGCAGCGCCGAGCGCCGCGATTTCGCCGAAGCGTGCCCGAAGCCGATCAGCAGGTACGAGGTAACCGTCGTGAGCTCCCAGAACACGAAGAGCGCGATCAGGTTGTCGGCCAGCACGAGCCCAAGCATCGCCAGCATGAACCCGAAGAGGAACAGTGCGAAGCGCGCGTAGTGTTCGTGCCCGCGCAGGTAGCGGTCGGAGTAGAGCAGGACAAGCGTGCCGATCCCCGAGATCAGCAGCGCGAAGGTGAGCGAAAGCCCGTCGATCACGAAGGTCAGCCCGATGGAGAGCGAGGGCACCCAGTCCCAGGCCAGCCGCACCGTCTCGCCCGCCGAGACGGGGGCGAGGAACTGCGTGAACCAGGCGAAGATCGCGAGGCTCGCAAGCGGCGGAAGCCAGCCGGCAGCTCCGTTTCGGGCGTTTGGATCGGTCGCTTCGGCCATGGGTGCGGGTTCCGTTCTCGTCTTGGTGGGCCGCGGGATCGCGGGAGCGGCGGCATGTTCGGTGGCGGAGGGTCAGCTTTCGGGCAGGACCGGCGAGACGAAACCCGGCGGCTTGACTGCGAGCAACGCACAGGAGACGCGGCCGAGAACCGTCTCGGCGGTATTGCCGATGAGCAGCCCCGGCGTTCCGCTGCGCCCCAGGGTACCCATCACGAGTGTATCCGCCGCGCATTGGCCAACAAGCTGCTCGATCACCTCGGCCGCATCGCCCTTCACATGGTGGCACACCGGCTGCGGCTCGCCGTATTCCCAAGGCGCCGCGAGCCGCGCGAAGGCGGCGGCGCTCGTCCGTTCCTCGGCGGCCACGATCGCGTCGGCCTCGGCCAGCGAGAGCCCGGCACGGCCGGTGCGCAGGGTGTTTTCCTCGGGCACCCGCCAGGCGTTCACCACGTCGAGCCGGGCCCCGTCGCGGGCCGCCAGCGACGCGGCAAGCTCCAGCACCATCCGGTTCACGGCGTCGCGTTCGGTGTCGGTCTCGTCGGGGTCCACGGCGGCAAGCACGCGGCGCGATCTGGGGGGGTGATCCTCGGGCACGATCCAGAGCGGGCAGGGACACTTGCGCAAGAGGTGCGTATCCGTGCTGGTCAGGCGCCGCCCTGTTTCGCCGTGGCACGGCGCCGAGCGCACCACGATGTCGTGCCCGTCGCGCAGGACGCGCTGGATGATGCGGATGAAGCCCTTGCCCTGCTGGACGGTGGTGCGCGCGTCGAGCCCCTCCGCGCGGAGCCCCTCGGCGACGGCGTCGAGCGCCTCGGCGCGGTCCGCGAGCAGTTTGGCCTCAATCTCCCGGCCGCGCCGGCCGGGCAGGGCGGCAAGGATGCGGGCGAGCTCGCCCGGAGGCGTTTCCACGACGTGGATCAGCGTCAGCGCCGCGCGATTGGCGCGCGCCAGCTCGGCCGCCCTCGCCAAGCCCGGGCCGGGCGCGTCGGGGGTATCCACCGGCGCGAGAATGTTCCTGAATCGCTGCACGTTCGGGTTCCTTGCTTCCGCGGGTAGATGGAGCGCCTGCACGTATTGCTCAAATCAATTCTTGACGTTCGTTTGATAGAGGTTCTCTATCTTCGGCGCCGATGCCCACCCTGCAGCAACTCAGATATCTCGTCGCGCTCGCCGAAACCCGCCACTTCCGGCGAGCGGCCGAGGCCACCAACGTGACCCAGCCCACGCTCTCCACCCAGCTGCGCGAGCTGGAAGAGCGTCTCGGCGTGCAGCTGGTGGAGCGGCGCCGCGGCGGGGTCATTCTCACGCGTGCCGGCAGCGAGATCACGCGCCACGCCCGCACCATGCTGCGCGATCTCGCCGAAATTCGTGCGATCGCGCGGCGCGCCGCGACCCCGCTCGCCGATACCATCAAGCTCGGGGTCTTGCCGTCGCTGGGGCCCTACCTGATGCCGCTGGCCGTTCCCGATCTTCATCGAAGCTATCCCGATCTCAAGCTCTACATCCGCGAGGAAATGCCCGCGGCCCTCGCCGACCAGCTCGAGGCCGGCGATCTCGACGTGGTCGTGGCCTCGCTGCCGCTCGAGCGGGCGGACATCGAGACCATGCCGCTCTTCGAGGAACCGCTCCTGCTGATCGTCCCGCTCGATCATCCGCTCGCGGCGGAGCAGGCGGCGCTCCTGAGCGATCTGCGCGGCGAGACGGTTCTCGCGCTGCAATCGGAGCCGCGGCTCTACAACCAGGTGCGCGCGCTGGCCGAGGCGAACGGCGCGCGGCTGAGCCACGACTACGAGGGCACCTCGCTCGATACGCTCCGGCAGATGGTCTCGATGGGCATGGGGCTGACGCTTCTGCCGGCGCTCTACGTGAAATCCGAGGTCACCAAGCGCGACATCCTGCGCGCCTGCCCCATCGCCGGGGTGCCGCCGACGCGGCTGATCGGGCTCGCCTGGCGGCGGGGCACGGCCAGCGAGGGCGCCTACCGCGCGATCGGCGAGGCCATCCGGACCGCGCTCGCCGCAGGGGCACCGGAGGTAACGGTGCCGCGCTGAGCCCGGTGCCCCGCGCGGGGCGGCTTCCCGTTCAGGATGTTCCCGGCGCCCGTGTCGCCCCCGCAGCCTGCGCCACGAGCGCGCGGGCGATCACGCGCTCCTCGTCGGTTGGCACCACCAGTATCCGCGCCCGTCCGGTGCCGATCTCGCCTGCGCCGCGCGCGTTGGCCGCCTCGTCGACGGCGAGCCCGAGAAACTCGAGCCCCGCGCAGACCCGTGCGCGCAGCCCGGCCGCGTTCTCCCCGATCCCGCCGCAGAAGACGAGGCCGTCGAGCCCACCGAGGGCCGCCGCCATGGCGCCGATCTCCCGCCGAATCCGGAACACGAAATAGTCGATGGCTTCGCGGGCGGCAGGCGTATCGGCCGCTTCCAGCTCCCGCATGTCGTGGGAAAGGCCCGAAAGCCCCTTCAGCCCGCTCTCGCGGTAGAGCATCTCCGTCAGCGCCTCGAGCGACATGCCGCGCTCGCCCATCAGGTAGAGCAGCACGCCCGGGTCGAGCTGGCCGCAGCGCGTGCCCATGGGCAGCCCGTCGAGCGCGGAGAACCCCATGGTCGAGGCCAGCGAGCGGCCGTCCCGCACGGCGCACATGGAGGCGCCGTTGCCGAGATGCGCGATCACGAGCCGCCCGGCGGCCAGCGCCGGGTGCCGGCGGGCCACCTCCCCGGCGACGAATTCGTAGGACAGGCCGTGGAACCCGTAGCGCCGCACCCCCTCGTCATAGAGTTTCCGCGGCAATGCGAAGGCATCGTTGACGAAGGGATGCCCGCGGTGAAAGGCGGTGTCGAAGCAGGCGAGCTGCGTCGCGCCCGGGAAGGCGCGGCGGGCCGCCAGCACACCGGCGATGTTGTGCGGCTGGTGCAGCGGCGCCAGCGGTACCAGTGCTTCGAGTTCGCCGAGCACCCGGTCGTCGATGATCACCGGCGCGGCATGGGCGGTTCCGCCATGGACGATCCGGTGACCCACCGCCGCCACCGGCGCGTCGCCCAGCAGGTCGGCAAGCAGCGCCACGATCGCGTCGAGCGCGGCGGCGTGATCGCCTGCCTCCACCGGCCGCGCCGGCTCCCCCCGTACCGCCAGCCGCGATGTGCCGCCGATGCCGTCCACCTGCCCGCGCAGCCGTTCGTCGGGCTCGCTTGCTCCCGCCTCGCCGTCCGGGCCGCCGCCGGTCTCGCGCCCGGCCGGGGCCGCGTAGGCCGCGAATTTCACCGAGGAGGATCCGGCGTTCAGAACCAGCAGCACCGTCTCCGGGCCCCCGTCGGCATCGCCGCCAGCCCCGCTCCCGGCGGGCTCCTCGGGGCCCTGACAGGCCCGTCCCGCGTTTCTCGCGCTCATTCGGCGCGGCGCGCGGCGTAGAGCGCCGCCACCGCGCAGGAGGCGAGGCGGGCCTTGTCGTCGTCGGCCCGGCTGTTGAGGATGATCGGGCAGCGCGCACCCACCACCAGCCCGCCGGCCTCGGCGTGGGCGACGAAGCTGAGCTGCTTGGCCAGCATGTTGCCGGCCTCGAGGTTGGGCGCAACGAGAATATCGGCCCGGCCCGCAACGGAGGATTTCAGCCCCTTGGACATCGCCGCGCCGATGTCGATCGCGTTGTCCATCGCGAGCGGCCCGTCCACCAGCCCGCCGGTGATCTGCCCGCGTTCGGCCATCTTCGAGAGCACGGCGGCATCGAGCGTCGAGGGGATCTTGGGCGTGACCGTTTCCACAGCCGAAAGGATGCCCGCCTTGGGCTCCTCCACACCGAGGCAACGCGCGAGGTCTATCGCGTTCTGCACGATGTCCACCTTTGTTTCGAGATCGGGCGCGATGTTGATCGCGGCATCCGTGACGAACAGCAGATGCGGCAGGCCCGGCACGTCCATCACGAAGATGTGGCTCAGCCGGCGGCCGGTGCGCAGGCCGCGCTCGCGGTCGATCGCCGCGCGCAGCAGCACGTCGGTGTGCAGGTGCCCCTTCATCACCGCCCGCGCCCGCCCTTCGTGCACGAGGCGCACCGCCGTTCTTGCGGCCGCGGCGGGATCGGGCGCCTCGATCACCTCGATGCCGCCGAGCGCGAGCCCCGCCGCCTCCGCCGCCTCGGCGATGCGGCCCGGATGCCCCACCAGCAACGGCAGGATCAGCGTGTGCTCGGCGCCAAGCAGCGCTCCCGCGAGCGACGCGGCATCCTCCGGCGCGACCACCGCCGTCGGGATCGGCGCGAGCGGCTCGGCCTCGGCGATGAGCGCGTCGAAATGGGCGTGGCGCTGCACGGTGAGCCCCGGCACATCGTCCACCTCGAAGCTGAGCGCGCGCTCGGGCGCCTCGACCTCCACCTCGCCTTCTGCCACGCGGGGGCCGTCGGGGTGCGCCACCCAGGCCTCGAACCGCGCGATGCGCCCCGGGCCCTTGCCGGTCAGCCGGACGCCGATCTCCAGCTCGTCGCCGGCGTGCACGCGGCGCAGGAACCGCAGGCTCTGGCTCCGGTAGAGCGTGCCGGGCCCGGGCAGCTGGTTGCCGAGCACGCCCGAGATCAGCGCGGCGATCCACATGCTGGGTGCGACGGCCTCGGGCGTGCCGTCCCCGTCGCCGTCGTGGCGCGGCAGGTGCATCGGGTTCAGGTTCCCCGAGGCATGGGCGAAAACGTAGAGATCGTCCGCCACGCACAGGCGCCGGGCACGGGCCTCCATGCCGGTCTCGAGCGCGTCGAAGGGCGTGTTGCGATACCGGGTCACGAGGCTGCCTTTCCGTCCTGGGCCGCGCCGGCAGGCGCGGGGCACGCCCGCCTTGTAGCAAATCACGTCGTTCGAGATGCCTCCCGCTCCCGTTCAAATTGCCGCAGGGCTTGCGGGCGCATCAATAGCCGATCATATTGGTCAGGAAATCGGCGGGCGTCGCTGATGCAACCGCCACGACCAGCGCCGCCCATAGCGCGGCAAGCCCGGAGGCCCGCCATGATCCCGCGCCTGCCCGATCCAGCTCACCAGCCCGCTTCCGTGGAGGCGCCGCCACGCCCGCAGGATGCTCCCGTTGCCCCGGCCGCGGCGCAGGCATCGGCTCCACGCACCCGCCACGGAGCCGAAACCCCCGCCGAGGTGCACCCGGCGCCCAGGGCCGCACTGGCCCCGCTGCCCTTCCCCCGGCGCGACGAAGTGCAGGGCGCGCCCGCGCCCGCGCCTGTCCCCGGCGGCGCCGCGCGGCTCGAAACGTTGCGCCGATTCGCCTCGGAGGCGCGTGCCGCCGCCCGCCTCGATCTCGACGGCGCCTGCGCGCTCGCCGCGCCCGAGGGCCCGGACGCCGCGCGCACCTATGCCGCGGCGCTCTTCCGCACGCTGGGGCAGGCGCTCGGTCGCCCCCCGCGGCTGCATGCTCCGGGCACCGCCGAGACGAGCTTCGACGAGCGTTGGCTCGCCCGGCTTCTGGAGCGTATCGAGGCCGGTGACGAGCCAAGCACGACCTTCCTGCTCTGCGCGCGTGTCGCGCCCTCGCGGCGCCGGCCGACCGCCTTTCTCCTGCGCGGCTTGGCAAGGCGTCTGGAGGCGCTATGATCGCGGCCGAACCCGGAGTGGCAAGCCGCCGCCAGCACGCTCCCTCGTAAAGCAACGGAGCCCCGACATGACCCAGACAGCCGAATCCCTCAGCCCCTCCGCCCAGGAAGAGCTGGTCACCGCCCTCAACCAGTGCCTTGCGGAAACCGCCGTCACCACGATGCTGGCGCAGAACTTCCACTGGAACGTCACCGGGATGGCCTTCGGCCCGCTGCACGACCTCTTCCAGGTGGTCTACGAGGACCATTTCGCGGGGCAGGATCTCCTGGCCGAACGGGTCAAGGCGCTCGGCGGCCATGCCGAGGGGCGTCTCGCCAGCATGCTCGACCGGTCCAAGGTTGCCGAGCACGACGGTCACGCGAGCGACCGCGAGATGGTGGCGGCGCTTCTCGCCGCGCAGGAAACGCTCGCGGCCACCCTCGCCGGCACCGGCGCGATCGCCGCCAAGCACGGCGATACCCTCAGCGAGGATCTGTGCATCGAGCGGGGCCAGGCCCACGAGAAATTCGCCTGGATGCTGCGCGCGCATCTCGCCTGAGCCGAACCGGTCCTGCCGGCGCGCCCGCCGGCTGCGGGCTGCGCAGGGCGCGCGCCCCTTCATCTTGGCCGAAATACTCCGGGGGTCCGGGGGCAGGGCCCCTGGCCTCCCCTGGCCGCCCCGCCGCAAGGCGCGGCGGCAGGAACAGGGGCTCAGCGGAACGGGTAGTCCACGCCCTTCTTCGCGCATTTGCGGGCGTAGACCTTGGGCCAGGCCGGGAACTTGCCCATCTGCGCCTGCTGGGCTTCGAGCATCGCCACGAAACCGCGCTTCTGCGGGCCGCTCCTGAGCGCCTTGAAGGCTGATTTCTGGGGCTTGGTCATGGAGCACGCGATGCAGTGGCCGGCGCGCTTGTACTTGCACACGTCGATGCATGGGCTGGGGATCTTCGCCATGGGAGAGGAGTCGTCTTTCTGCTTCTGACCTGCCGGTAGGGCGTCACTTGGTGAGGATGAGCTTGCCCTGCCGCGTGATGGTGAGCTGGTAGACCTGCCCGTCAAGCGCGATCCGCGCCCGCGCGCCGCCGGCGGTGAGTGCGCGCGCGTCGTGGACGGGCGGCGCCTCGCCCGGGCGGGGGCCCGGCTCGCCGGTGTCCGGCAACCGGCCGCCGTCGCCCCGCGCGGCGGGGTGGCCGCGCCGGCCAGGTGTCTTCGCCGCGGCGGCGGTCATGGCCGGCGCTCCGTCGCCCACGCCCCCAGCGCCGCCTCGAGCGCCGTCTCGGGCACGGTAAGCCCCTCGCAACAGGCCTGGATCGCTTCGCAACGGCAGATGCCCGGAGAGGCCACCACCGCGCCGGGCAAGTCCTCCGCCCGGCCGGGCGCCCCGGTGGCCAGGGCCCCGGCGGGCGCGGCCGGCGTCGTTCCTGCTGAACTCCCTGGTGTCACGGCTGAACGCGCCTCCTGTCCGATCGCTTCGGCATGCCCGAAAGACTTACAGAAACACTCAGGATGGTCAAGCGGCGCCTTTCGTCGCAATCCGGCCGAAACGGCCGGGACCGTGCATCTCAGTGGTCGCCGGGCGGGCCGGCGGGGTCGCCGGGTCTGCCCGCTTCGGGCGTTGCGGGCGTCGCCTCCGGCCCGGCCGTCTTCTCCCGCGCTGCGCCGAGGTCCGGCGGCGGGTCGTCCACTGTGCCACCGGCCCTCTCGGCGCCGGCCACGCGGCGAGCGGCCCAGAAGGTCGTCGCCGGGCCGAGCAGCTCGAAAACCACCGTGGCGCCGATCGTCAGCGTCAGGATCAGCCCGGCCGCCTCCGGCAGCGCCTCGGCGGCAACCAGCGCCATGCCGATGGCCACCCCGGTCTGGGGCAGCAGGGCGACGCCGTACCAGGGTCGCCAGGCTCGCGGCGCGCCGCCCAGCGTCGCCCCGGCCCAGCCACCAGCGAGCCGCCCCGCGATGCGCAGCGCGATGTAGGCGATCCCCACAGTGCCGATCCCAGCAAGCTCACGCAGGTCGAGCGAGGCCCCGGCAAGCAGGAAGAAGAGCAGCATGAAGGGCCAGTGCACATGCTCGATCTCGTGGAACGCACGGGTATGGTGCCGCGCGAGGTTCACGATCAGCGCGCCGGCCGTCATGCCTGCGATGAGGAACGAGACCTCCAGAAGCAGCGCGAGCCCGGCGGTCAGGAACACCAGCCCCAGCGCTTCGGCGAGGAGCGGCGCGCCCGGCCGCACCCGCCCGGTGAGGACGGCACCGGGCAGGCCGATCGCCGCGCCGAGCGCCAGCGCGCCGCCGACCTCCCAGGCCGCGGTGGAAAGCGCGCCGTGGTCCGCGCCGGCGGCCGCGCCGCCGGCAAGCCCCTGGGCCACCGCCAGGGCCACGGCGAACAGGATCAGCCCCCAGGCATCGTCGATGGCCACGATTCCCTTGATCGTGTTCACGAAGGTTCCGCGCGCGCCCGACTGGTTGAGCGCGTCCACGGTGGCCTCGGGCGCCGTCGCCGTGGCGATCGCCCCGAGCACGAGCGCCACCCCCGGGTCCACCCCGATGGCGGTGAGGCCGGCGGTCACGACGCCGAGCGTGACAAGCACGGTACCGATGCTGATTCCCATGATCTCGGCGCCGTGGGTCCGGAGTGTCTCGAGCGTCAGCGCGCTTCCCAGCAGGAAGGCCACCATGGTGAGCGCCGCGGTGGATACGAACTCCTCGAACTCCCAGGCTTCCTGCGGGACGAGATCGAGCCCGGGTCCGCCGACGACCGCACCGAGCGCCAGCAGCAGGGTCACCCGCGGCACCAGGGTACGGCGTCCCAGCTGGTCGGCCGCGAGGCCGGCAAGAAAGAAGAGCCCGAGGCCGATGAACAGCGGCACGATGTCCATGGCCTCAGGCTAGGGCGAGCGCCGCCGCCGGCACAAGGCCGGTGGCGCGCTGGGCGGCGATCCGGGCCCGATCGGGCGATTGACGCCGCACCCACCGGCCGTCAAAGGTGGCAGCGTCGGGTTGGGCGGAGCCATGGACGGAAAGCACGACGCCAACGGCGAGGACTGGGGCCCCTTCGGACGGCCGCTGTTCGACGATCCCACCGCCCGCGCGCTCTCCCGGGTCGGCGTGGTGGATGTGGGATCGAACTCGGTGCGCCTCGTGGTGTTCGATGGCGCCGCGCGCTCCCCGGCGTATTTCTTCAACGAGAAGGTCATGTGCGGTCTCGGCGCCGGCCTTTCGGAAACCGGGCGGCTCAATCCGGAAGGGCGCCAGCGCGCGCTGGCCGCGATGCGGCGCTTCCGGGCGCTCGCGCAGTCCATGGGCCTGCCGCGCCTCACCGCTGTGGCGACGGCGGCGGTGCGCGAGGCCGGGGACGGCCCCGAGTTCCGCGCCGAGGTGGAGCGCGAGACGGGCGTGCGCCTCTGGGTGATCGACGGCGAGGAGGAGGCCCGCCTCTCGGCGCAGGGCGTTCTGCTCGGCTGGCCCGGCGCCTACGGGCTGGTGTGCGACATCGGCGGCTCATCGATGGAGCTCGCGGAGATCCGCGAGGGCAGGGTGGGCCGCCGGGTGAGTGCGCGCCTCGGGCCGCTCAAGCTGGCCGACCTGCCCAGCCGGAAGGCCCGCCGCACCTTCGTGCGGGAAGAGGTGGAGCGCCTCGCCGAGGTGATGGGGCGCCAGAAGGACAGGCTGTTTCTCGTCGGCGGCTCGTGGCGGGCCATCGCGCGGATCGACATGGAACGCCGGGCCTACCCGCTGCGGGTGCTGCACGAGTACCGGATGGATGCCGACGCGGTGCGCCGCACAATCGCCTTCATCGCCGATCACGACCCCGCCGAGCTGCGTGCGCGCTGCGGGGTCTCGGAAAGCCGGATGGCCCTGGTGCCGCTCGCCGCCGAGGTGCTGGCCGAGGTGGTGCGGCGGTTCCGCCCGAAGGACATCGCCATATCGAGCTACGGGATCCGCGAGGGGATGCTCTACGAGCAGATGCCCATGGCCCTCCGGGAACGCGACCCGCTGGTGGAGGCCGCGCGCTTCGCCGAGGCCAAGGATGCCCGGCTGCCGGGTTTCGGGCGCACGCTCTACCGGTTCATCGAGCCGCTCTTCGCCGAAGCGCCCGCCAGCCGCCAGCGTATCATCAAGGCCGCCTGCCTGCTGCACGACGTGAGCTGGCGCGCCCACCCCGACTACCGGGCCGAAACCTGTTTCGACAACGCCACCCGCGCGAACCTCGGCGGGCTCAAGCATTCCGAGCGCATCTATCTCGGCCTGGCGCTGCTCCACCGCTACCGCAACCGGGCCGAGGGCACCCGCTTCGATACCCTCTCCCACCTGATCGACGAGGCCGATCGCCGCGAGGCCGAGGTGCTGGGCAAGGCCATGCGTTTCGGGGCGATGCTCTGGATGGAAACCGGCCGCGAGGTGGGGCGCCTCGACTGGGATCCGGGGCCGCGCCGGCTGCGGCTGCACCTCGGGCCCGATGCCGCGCCGCTCTTCGGCGAGGTGGCCGAGGCACGCTTCGCCTCGCTGGCCGCCGCTCTGGAGGCCGAGACGGAAGTGGTCAGCGGCTGACGGACAGCAGGCGCCGCGCCGCCTGCGGATCAGATCTCGATTTCGCCCGGTGCCTCGAGCTGCGGCGCGTCCGGCTTTCGGCGGATGATGATGTCGCCGTTCGGCAGCATCTCCGGAGGCTCGTAGTTTCCGAAATCGTCCACCAGCTCGGACAGGCGCTTGAGTGCCGGCCCCATCTCCTGCGCCAGCTCGCGCAGCGCGGGTTCGATCTCGTCGGCGAGGCCGCGGAATTCCTCGATCGCGGGCTCCATCTCGGTGAGCAGCCCGCGGAAGAAAAGCTGCGCGCCGCGCTCCATCAGGCTGAGGCCCTCCTCGGTCTGGGAGGGCGCGCGCTCGGGCTCGGGGCCGGGCGCTTCCTGGGCGAGGAGCGCCGCCGCGGCGAGCGTTGCGGCCACCATGCCCGCGCCGATGAGAAGAAGTGTCTTGCGTGCCATGAGTGCCCAGATGGGAGCGGCGCGCGCCCGTCTCAAGGGCTAGAGCGCGATGTCGAGGCTCACCGGGAAGTGGTCGGACGCCGCGATCAGCGCATCGCGCAACGCCGGATCGCCGAAGCAGCCGGCATCTTCGTAGGGGTGCCAGATCCGCCAGGAGGGCCTCTGCGCCATCAGCTCGCGCGAAACCATGATGTAGTCGAGCAGGGCGCTGAGCCAGCGGTCCTCCGTCTCGATCCAGAACCGCGCCGTGGTGGGCTTGGCGCTGCCCACCGGCCCCAGCAGCGCCTTGCGGGCATGGGGATCGAAGAGCGCCAGCTCCGCGTCGCGATCCTCCCCGAGCACGATCTCCACCGAGGAGCGCCCGAAGAGCGCCTCGAAACGGTCGAGCCCGGGCCCGTCGTTGAGATCGCCCATCACCACCACCGCCTCGCCCTGCGCGAGATCGGCGTCCACGCGCCGGCGCAGCCAGAGGCACTGGGCGAGCTGCTTTCGGCGGGCGGCGATGGCGAGCCGGTGGGCCTCGTCGGCATCCCGCGCGCCGTGGGGCGCCTTCGACTTGGCATGCACGCCGATCAGCCGCAGCCGGCGCCCCGAGCGCGTGGTTGCCGCCACCTCCAGCGGCGGCTTGGAGAACTGCACCCTGTCGAGCGTGCCGTCGATGTCGAGGTCGATCCGGAAGGTGCCGTCGAACCGGGGCAGGCCCTGCGCGCCGGGGTCGGTCTCGCCGCGCGGGTCGTGCCGGGCCTCTAGCACGTCGGGATCGTGGAGCAGGGCGATCTCCTGCTGGGTGTCGTTGACGAAGCCCAGGAGCGCCCGGCGGGCCCGCAGCCCGTACCGCTCCGCGAAATGCTCGAGCGCGGCCGCCCCGTCGCGCCGGCGGCTGGTGTCGGGGGCCTCGATGACCATCACCGCGTCGGCGTCGAGCGCGGCGAACACGTGGCCGAGCGCGGCCGTCTGCTCCGCGCGTGTCACGCCGGGCAGCCCGGAGGCCCCGCCATCGTCGATCAGCCGCCCGGAACGGTCGAAGAGCGCGTCGAACCAGGTGACGTTGTAGGTGACCAGCCGCATCAGGCCGCGTCCCGGGAAATCGACTCCCAGGCGCGGTTGACGGCGATGAGCCGCTTCTCTGCCAGCTTGACCGCCTCTTCCGGGAGCCCGCGGGCCATGAGGCGGTCCGGGTGGCTCTCGCGCACCGCCGCGCGCCAGGCCGCGCGCACCTCGCCCAGCGGCGTGCCGGGCGCCACGCCCAGAACGTCCCACGGGTCCGGGTCCGCCTCGGCGACGAAGCCGGCGCGGATGCGGCGGAAGTCCCGCTCGGAAAAGCCGAAGATCCGCGCCACCTCGCCGAGGAAGGCGTCTTCCGCCGGGTGGTAATCCCCATCGGCCAGCGCGATGTGGAAGAGGCCGTCGATCAGGTCGCGCAGCGCCGGGTGGCCGGGGCCGAACATGCGCGCGATGCGCCCGGCATAGACATCGAAGCCCGCCACGTCCTGGCGTGCCAGGTTGAACACCCGCGCCGCGCCGGCCTCCTCCGAGGGCGGGATGTGGAAGACCTCGCGGAACGCCGTCACCTCGTCGCGGGTGACATGGCCGTCGGCCTTGGCCATCTTCGCGCCGAGCGCGATCACGGCGATGGCGAAGGCCACCGAGCGCTCCGGCGGCGTGCGCAGCCGGTCGAAGATCGCCGCGAGGCCCTCGCCCTTGCCGAGCGCCGCGAGCGCTTCCCGGATGCGTTGCCAGACAGACATCGATCCGAGCCTAACGCAGCACTCCGCGGGTGTCAGCGCCCCGCGTGCGCGGGCCCGGCCGGGTTCCGCCTGCCCGCGCCGCGCCGGTGCCCGGCATGGGCGGCGCCGGCTGTCCGCGAAGCGCGGGTCCGGCTCACGGCCCAGGCTGCACGGCGCCGCGCCGCGCCTGCATCGGTCACGGCGTCGCCCCCGGCCGCCCGCACCCGCGCCGGAGCCCCTTGCGGAAGAGCACGAGGTCCATCCATCGGCCGAACTTGAAGCCGACCTCGGCCAGCACCGCCACCTCCTCGAAGCCGCAGGCCCGGTGAAAGCCGATCCCGCCGGGGTTCTCCGCGCTCACCCCTGCCCAGAGCGTGTGAGCGCCCGCCGCCGATGCCTGCGCCTCGATCGCGGCGAGCAGGGCCCTGCCGCGCCCCCGCCCGCGCGCGTGTTCCGCGAGCATCACCGTGTACTCGAGGCTGTGCCGGTAGCCGCTCCCGCCGCGGAACTGGAAGCTGGTGGCGAAGCCCGCGACCGCGCCGCCCGCCTCCTCGACGAGGAAGGCGTGCCCGGCCTCCCTGCGCCCGGCGATCAGCGCGGCAACCGCGCCCACCGGCTTCTCCTCGGCGTTGAAGGTGATCGCCGTGTCGCGGATGGCGCGGTTCCAGATCGCGGCGACCTGGGTCGCGTCGCCGGGTTCGGCCTCGCGGATCACCGCGCCACCGTCAGGCCAGCCGCCACAGGCCGTGGGGCGTGCGGATCTGCACGGCGAGGCCGGGCGGCCCCTCGGCCACGGTCAAGGCCGCGCCCCTGGGCATCGCCACCGGCCCCAGCGCCGCGGCCAGCGCCCCGGCGCGCGGGTGGAAGATCTCCAGCGCCGCCAGCCGGCAGCCGGCCTCGGGCAGGTCCGGCGCGGGATGGGCGTGCCCCTCCCAGGCGATGGGCGCGGGCCAGACCCCGTCCCAGGGCAGCCGGCCGTCGCCGGGCACCGCCATCCGCCAGCGGTAGGGCCCGCGCGCGAGGCGGACGGGCGGGCCCACCGGCTCCGGGCCGGGCGCAGGCGCAGCGTCGAGCCCGGCCACGCGCGCCACCCATGCTCCCGGGCGCGGGCGGCCGACGCCGTCGTCGAGACCGAACCAGCGCCTGCGGCCCGGCGGCGCCGCGCCGGGGTCGGGCGCGATCACCTCGAGATAGGCGTCCCGCCCGAGCGAGAGCAGCCGGTTGTGCGTGCCGAACTCGGGGTGTGGACCGCCCGGCGCCAGCGTCACTCCCAGCGCCGCCTCCACCAGCGCCACGCCCTCCTCCAGCCGGTCGCACAGCACCGCGACGTGATCGAACCTCACCGCCGGGCCTCCCCATGCGCGGGTGCTTCCCTCATCCTGGCCCAAATACTCATGGCGCCGCCCCCGCCCGTCCCGCGCCACGCCGGTCCGCTCTCACGCGGGCTGCGTCCGCGCCTCGCGGATCAGCCGAAGGATATCCGCCGCGGCCTCGGGGATGTTGGTGCCGGGCCCGAAGATCGCCTTCACCCCGGCCTCGCGGAGGAAGGCGTAGTCCTGCTGCGGGATCACGCCGCCGCAGATCACGATGATGTCCCCGGCGCCCTGCGCCGCGAGCGCCTCGATCAGCTTCGGCGCCAGGGTGCGATGGCCGGCGGCCTGGCTCGAGATGCCCACCACGTGCACGTCGTTGTCCACCGCGTCCTGCGCTGCCTCCTCGGGGGTCTGGAAGAGCGGGCCCACGTCCACGTCGAAGCCGATGTCGGCGAAGGCGGTGGCGATCACCTTGGCGCCGCGGTCGTGGCCGTCCTGCCCCATCTTGACGACCAGCATCCGGG
>CAYXOX010000054.1:0-18343 GCA_964466745.1 uncultured Rhodobacterales bacterium | reverse complement strand
AGTCTGTCCGGGGAAAGGGTAACCCCGGCCATCAACCGATTTATGCAACAGAGCCGGTCCGGCGTGGAAGGCAGGTGGAAGGCAACCATTCGCGCTGGCGCCCACCAATCCTTCAAAGATCTTGATTTAAGTGGTGAGCCGTGCAGGATTCGAACCTGCGACCCACTGATTAAAAGTCAGTTGCTCTACCAACTGAGCTAACGGCCCACTCGAGGCGCCTGTCTAGGAACACCGCCCCATACGGTCAACCCGGAAAAGCGGCGCAGGGTAGATAAGCCCGGTCGCCCGCGTTATATGCCGAGCCATGGCACACAGAGCGCTCTCAGGGCTCGGCTTCATGAAGATGCATGGGTTGGGCAACGACTTCGTCGTGATGGATCTGCGCGCGGGGCAACCCGCGCCGACGCCAGCGCTCGTGGCGGCCCTGGCCGACAGGCATCGCGGTGTCGGCTTCGATCAGCTGGCGCTCATCCGCGCTTCCGAGGGCGGCGCTGTCGACCTCACCTTCTACAACACCGACGGATCCGTTTCGGGTGCCTGCGGCAACGCCACGCGCTGCATCGCCGCCCACGAGATGGCCGCCACGGGGGCGCGGCGGCTCGCGATCCGCACCGCCCGGGGTGCCCTCGAGGCCGTGCTGCGCGATGACGGCATCACCGCCGTCAACATGGGTGCCCCTCAAACCGGGTGGCGGGAGATTCCGCTTGCCGAAGAGGTGGATACCGCCGAACTGCCCATCGAGGGCGGGCCCGTGGCCACGGGCATGGGCAACCCCCATTGCACCTTCTTCGTGGAAGACGCTGTCGGCCTGCCGCTGGAGAGTTTCGGCCCCCGCTACGAGACCCACCCGCTCTTCCCCGAGCGCGCCAATGTAGAGGTGGTGCAGGTACTTTCCCGCGATGTCATCCGCATGCGGATCTGGGAGCGGGGCGTCGGCGTCACCCTTGCCTCGGGTTCGGGCGCCTGCGCTGCCGCGGTGGCCGCTGCCCGCCGGGGGCTGACCGAGCGGCGCGTGACCGTGGAACTCGACGGAGGCCGGATCGAGGTGGACTGGCGCGACGACGGCGTCTGGATGGCGGGGCCCACGGCCCATGTCTTTTCCGGCACGCTGACGCCGGAATTCCTGGATAGCGCCTATGGATAGCCGGCCCCCGGTCTTCTCCAACCATGGCTGCCGCCTCAACGCCTACGAGACCGAGGCAATGAAGGCGCTGGCCAATGCCGCGGGTCTCGGTGATGCCGTCGTCGTCAACACCTGCGCCGTCACCGCCGAGGCGGTGCGCAAGGCCCAGAAGGACATCCGCCGCCTGCGGCGCGAGCACCCCGGCGCCCGGATCATCGTGACGGGCTGCGCGGCCCAGACCGATCCGGCCCTCTTCACGGCCATGCCGCAGGTCGACGCGGTGATCGGCAACAGCGAGAAGATGGCCCCCGAAACCTGGTCCGCGCTTGCCGCCGGCGAAACCGAGCCGGTGCAGGTGAACGACATCATGGCCGTTACGGAGACCGCGGCGCACCTGATCGACGGCTTCGGCACGCGGTCGCGGGCCTACGTGCAGATCCAGAACGGCTGCGACCATCGCTGTACCTTCTGCATCATCCCGTTCGGCCGGGGCAACTCGCGCTCGGTGCCGGCCGGGGTGATCGTGGAGCAGATCCGCCGCCTTGTTGCATCGGGCTTCAACGAGGTGGTGCTCACCGGCGTCGATCTCACGTCCTGGGGGGCCGACCTGCCCGGCACGCCGCGCCTCGGCAACCTCGTGCGCCGCGTGCTCAAACTGGTGCCGGATCTTCCGCGCCTGCGGCTATCCTCCATCGATTCCATCGAGGCCGACCCCGAACTGATGGCCGCCATCGCCGGGGAGGAGCGGCTGATGCCGCATCTTCACCTGAGCCTGCAGGCCGGCGACGACATGGTGCTCAAGCGGATGAAGCGGCGCCACCTGCGCGCCGACGCCGTGGCCTTCTGCGAGCAGGCGCGCCGTCTGCGCCCGGAGATGACCTTCGGGGCCGACATCATCGCCGGCTTTCCCACCGAAACGGAGGCGATGTTCGAGAACTCCCTGCGCCTGGTGGAAGAGTGCGGGCTGACGTGGCTGCACGTCTTTCCCTATTCCGCGCGGCCGGGCACACCGGCGGCGCGGATGCCGCAGGTGGATGGCAGGGCGATCCGCGAGCGCGCGGCGCGGCTGCGGGCGGCGGGCGCGGCGCAGGTCGCGGCCCATCTCTCCGCCCAGGTCGGCCGCCGCCACCGGGTGCTCATGGAAAGCCCGCGCCTCGGCCGGACCGAGCAGTTCGCCGAAGTGCGCTTTGCCTCGGATCGCCACGAGGGGGGCATCGTGGAAACCGTCATCGAAGGCGCCGAAGAAAGCGCCCTGCGCTGCGCCTGACCTGCGCGACTCCGGCTGGACAGCGCAAGCCTGCCCGGTAGGCTCGTCAAGAAACTCGCGCGGAGCCGCCCATGGAACTTCTCTACACTCCCACCTCGCCTTTCGTGCGCAAGGTTCGGGTCACGCTTCACGAAACGGGCCTCGCGCCTTCCGTGACGCTCCGGCGGGTCAACACGAAGCCCCTGGCAACCGACCCTGCGCTCACGGGAGCGAATCCCATAGGGAAGGTGCCGGCGCTGCTCCGGCCCGACGGGCCCGCGATCTACGATAGCCGCGTGATCTGCCGTTTCCTCGATGCGCGCGCCGGAACGGGGTTCTACCCCGAAAGCAGGGTTTGGGAGGTGCTGACGATGGAGGCCACGGCCGATGCCATGCTCGAGGCATCGGTGCTGATCGTCTACGAGGGGCGTTTGCGGTCCGAGCCGATGCGCTCGGTCGAATGGATGGAGCACCAGTGGTCCAAGGTCGCGCGGGCGCTCGACGCGTTGGAAAGCCAGTGGATGAGCCATCTCACGGGTCGGCTCCACATGGGGCAGATCGCGGTCGCGGTCGCGCTCGGCTATCTCGATTTCCGCCACGGCGCGCGCGCGTGGCGTACCTCCCATCCGGCGTTGGCCGAATGGCACGCGGGCTTTGCCCAGCGCGAAAGCTACGTTTCGACGGCGCCGCCGGAGGGCGCCTGACCTTCGCCGGTCAGAAGCTCCAGGCCAGGCCGAGGTTGAGCGCGTTGGTGATGATCTCGGTGCGCAACTCGCCCCCCGAGCCCAGTTCCATCGTGTTGTCGGAGTAACTGCCCTTGTACTCGGCGAAGAGCGTGAACCGGTCGTCGAGCGCGTGGCGCACACCGGCCATCCATACCGCCGCCGGCCCGGTGAGCTGGAATTCGTAGACGCGCCCTCCCGTGCTCTCCACGTCCACATGCGGCACCGCCACGCCAAGCCCGGCGCCTGCGTAGGGCGTGAGGGCTCCGAAGGGCGTCTGCCAGGCCTGCGGCCAGCGCCGGTAGGCGTTCACCGTGACGATGTTGTGCCCGTCGGACAGCTCCAGCCGGTCGAAGCCCAGCGCCTGGCGCTCGTCGCGCGGCGCGTAGACCTTGGCGTGATTGATGTCGATTCCCCAGCCGAAGGTATCGCTGCGCCAGAATGTCAGCCGTGCGCCGTAGTGGATGGGGGGCTCGAAGCTCTTGCCCTCCCAGCCGATCAGCGCGTCGAACACGCCAACGCCGCCCGGATCGTTGCCATCGATGCGGGAATGTGGCGCGGTCTGCCACCCCGTGTAGACGGAGATCTCCCGCTCGGCCCAGGCAGGCAACGCCGCAAACAGGGCGGCCAGCTGAACAAGGAAGACGGGAAAGAGCAGAACGCGACGAGGCATGGCGGTAGTCCTCCCATTGGGGTCCGGGCCCTGGTCCGGAAACCGTTGCCGGCTCCGGCGCCCACGTTGTAAGTGGGCAGGCCGGCCCGCGCAACAGGACAGCGGGCCCGGCCGGAGCAGCAAAAGGACCGCGTTCCTTTGTCGCTGGACGGGCCAGACCCCGAGGGCTAGATACGCCTGCGGAAGGATGCGGGGGCAGCAGGCCGCCCGCAGCGTCATCCCATTTTCAGAGGCCCTCACGGGCACATGACGGAGAGAATTCGTGTCCCACGCAGAAGACAACGAAGGCACCCGTAGAGACTTTCTCTATTTCGCGACGGCAGGTGCCGGAGCGGTCACGGCCGGTGCCGCCATCTGGCCCCTCGTGAACCAGATGAACCCCACCGCAGACGTTCTGGCCCTCTCGTCGATCCTCGTGGACGTGAGCATGGTCGAACCGGGCTCGCAGCTGACGGTCCTGTTCCAGGGCAAGCCGGTGTTCATCCGGCGTCGCACCGAGGACGAGATCGAGATGGCGCGCAACGTTGACCTCGCCGATCTGCCCGATCCCGTGGCGCGCAACGCGAACGTCGCGGATGACGCGCCGGCCACCGACGAGAACCGCGCGCTGGGCGAAAGCGGCGAATGGCTCGTGCAGACGGGCGTTTGCACCCATCTCGGCTGCGTGCCTCTGGGCGACGGCGCCGGCGATTACAGCGGCTGGTTCTGCCCCTGCCACGGCTCGCACTACGACGCCTCGGGGCGCATTCGCCGCGGCCCTGCGCCGGAGAACCTGCCCATCCCCGTCGCCGCCTTCGTGGACGACGGCACCATCCAGCTCGGCTGAGGGAGAGAGCGATGTCCGGTATTCCGCACGACCACTACGAACCCAAGTCCGGCTCGGAGAAGTGGCTGCACAGCCGCCTTCCCATCGTGGGCCTGATCTATGACACGATCATGATTCCCACCCCCAAGAACCTCAACTGGATGTGGATCTGGGGGATCGTGCTGACCTTCACGCTGGTGCTCCAGATCGCTACGGGCGTTGTGCTGGTGATGCACTACACGCCCCATGTCGACCTGGCCTTCGCGAGCGTCGAGCACATCATGCGCAACGTGAACGGTGGGCACATGATCCGCTACATCCACCAGAACGGCGCGTCGCTGTTCTTCGTGGCGGTCTACGCCCACATCTTCCGCTCGCTCTACTACGGCTCCTACAAGAGCCCGCGAGAGGTGACATGGATCATCGGCATCCTGATGTTCGTTCTCATGATGGGGACGGCGTTCATGGGATATGTTCTTCCCTGGGGCCAGATGAGCTTCCACGGCACGGCGGTGATCACCGGGCTTTTCGGGGCCATCCCGTTCATCGGCGAAGGGCTGCAGACGTGGCTTCTGGGCGGCGCGGCGGTCGGCCAGCCGGCGCTCAACCGCTTCTTCTCGCTACACTACCTGCTGCCGTTCATCCTGCTCGGGCTGACGATCGTCCACATCTGGGCCTTCCACACCACGGGCAACAACAACCCCACCGGGGTCGAGGTTCGGCGCACGTCGAAGGAAGAGGCCGGGCGCGACACGCTGCCGTTCTGGCCGTACTTCGTGATCAAGGATCTGTTCGCGCTCGCGGTGATCCTCGCGGTGTTCATGGCAGTGGTCGGGTTCATGCCGAACTACCTCGGCCACCCGGACAACTACATCGAGGCCAACCCGCTGGCGACGCCTGCCCACATCGTGCCCGAGTGGTACTTCCTGGCCTTCTACGCCATCCTGCGGGCCTTCACTCCCGATGTCTGGCTCGTGATGGCGGTGGAGTGGATCAGCTTTGGGATCATCGACGCGGCCTTCTTCGGCGTGCTCGCGATGTTTGGCGCGATCGTGGTGATGGCTCTGGCCCCCTGGCTGGATACCTCCTCGGTGCGTTCGGGCCGGTACCGCCCGATGTTCAAGTGGTGGTTCTGGATCTTCGTGGTGAACTTCTTCGTGCTGATGTGGGCCGGCGCCATGCCGGCGGAAGGGATCTACCCGACCATCGCCCTCATCGGCTCGACCTACTGGTTCGCCTACTTCCTCGTGATCCTGCCGCTGCTCGGCGTGATCGAGAAGCCGACCGATCCGGCGGAGACCATCGAGGACGATTTCAAGGCGCATGTCGCCGCGGGCAAGGCTTCGGACGGGTCCACCGTCGCGACGCCGGCCGAGTGAGAAGGGACACCCATAAAATGATCCGCATGCTCACACGCACCGCCGCTCTTGCCCTGGGCCTCGCCCTGGGCGGGGCCGCCAGCCCGGCGCTCGCTGCCGGCAAGGCCGGAGAAGTGATCGACTACGATTTCTCCTTCGAAGGGCCCTTCGGCAGGTACGACCAGATGCAACTCCAGCGGGGCCTGCAGGTCTATACCGAGGTGTGCGCCGCCTGCCACGGGCTGAAGTTCGTGCCGATCCGCTCGCTCGGCGATCCCGGCGGCCCGCAACTTCCCGAGGACCAGGTGCGCGCCTACGCCGAGTTCTACGAGATCTGGGACCCGACCCTGGAGGACGGCTTCGGCGATTTCCGAACCGCGACGCCGAACGATCACTTCCCCGAAAGCGCGCTCGAAAACGCCCCGGACCTCAGCCTGATGGCCAAGGCACGGGCCGGCTTCAGCGGGCCCTACGGCACCGGTCTGAACCAGCTCTTCCGGGGCATGGGGGGGCCGGAATACATCGCCTCGCTGCTCACCGGCTACACCGGCGAGGAGAAGATCGAGGCCGGCACGGTTCTCTACGAGAACACCGCGTTCCCCGGGGGCTGGATCTCCATGGCACCCGCGCTCTGGGGTGACGACGTGTTCTACGAGGATGGCAGCCCCACCGATATCGAGAGCCTCTCGAAGGACGTCTCGGCCTTCCTGATGTGGACGGCGGAGCCGAAGATGATGGCCCGCAAGCAGACCGGCTTCGTGGGTGTGCTCTTCCTCGTCGTGCTTTCGGTGCTGCTCTACCTGACCAACAAGCGCCTCTGGGCGCCGGTCAAGCGGCAGGCGAAGGCGGCCCCCGCCGAATAGGCCAGGGCGCGACGCGTCCCCCGGAACGCTCCGGGAAGAAGCAAAGTACCGTGCGGCGCGCTTCCTCCGGGAGGCGCGCCGCACCGCTTTCGGGAGGTCATGTCCCGAGGTAGCGCCGCAGCCCTTCGGGAGGGTCGTCAAGCAGCGGGCCGACAGGCACGGGCGGCGCGGCCCGGCCCTCGTCCACCACGATCACGCTCTCGCCGAGCAGGCGCGCGTCCTCCGGCAGATGCGTGACCATCAGAACGGCGGCGCCCGTCTCTCCGGCCACCTCCCCGACAAGCTCCAGCATCTCGGCGCGCAGGGCCGGGCCAAGCGCGGAAAAGGGCTCGTCGAGAAGCATCAGAGGCCGCGCCCGCAGAAGCGCCCGGGCGAGGGCGGCCCGGCCCTGCTGCCCGCCCGAGAGCGTGCCCGGACGGCGCTCCCCGCACCCGCCGAGCCCGACGCGCTCCAGCGCCGCCTCCACCTTGCGGCGCTCCGCCACTCCCAGCCGGCCGCGCGGGTCGAGCCCGAGGCCAAGGTTCGCCGCAAGATCCAGATGCGGAAAGAGGTTGTTGTCCTGGAACAGCAGGCTCACGGGGCGTTCGCCCGGCCTCAGGCCACCCAGATCCCGGCCCGCCCAGGCAATGCGTCCCTTGAAAGGCACGAACCCCGCGATGGCGAGGAGAAGGGTGGATTTCCCCGCTCCGGACGGCCCCATCACCGCCACCCGTGCGCCCTCGGCGACGCCCAGGCGGGCATCGAGGCGGAACCCGTCGCGCAGGACCGCGCCATCAAGTTCGAGCATCGGCGCGCCCTCCCCTGTCGAAGGCGTAGAACAGCGCGAGCGAGAGGGCCAGCAGGACGAGCGCGGCACCCGCGGCATCGCCCATGCGATACGCCGCGATCAGCCGATACATGGCGAGCGGGAGCGTGGCGACCTCCGGCCCGGCGAAGAGCGCGATAACCCCGAGATCCCCCATGGCAAGCGCAGCCGCGAGCCCCGCGGCGAAGCCCAGAGGCGCACGGATCGCGGGCAGGATGACGCGCCGCAGGCGCGCGCCCGGCGGCATGCCGAGGCTTTCGGCGAGGCGGCCGTGATGCTCCTCGGCGCGGCGCCATGCCGGCAGGAGGATGCGGAATGCGAAGGGCAGCGCCATGAGCGCGTTGACAAGCGCCGTCACCGGCACGGCCCAGCGCGTGGGATCGCCGAAGGGCAGCGCCAGAACGATCAGCCCCGTGCCCATCACGAGGGGCGACGCCACCAGCGGCAGGGCGCCGATGGCCTCCACCGGGCCCCGGCCGACCCGAGGCTCCAACGCGGCAAGGGAGAGCGCGCAGGCCATGCAAAGCACGGTGGAAGCCAGCGCAAGCGCCACCGAAAGCCCGGCTGCCTCCCAGACGCTCGGCGGCAGGTGCAGCACGCGAGGAACTCCCGAGGCCACGATTGCCCCGAGCGGCAGGAGAAGGAAGGCCGCGGCCCCCAGAATGCAGGCGGTATCCTGTGCGCGCAGCCAGGGCGATGAGGCGTCGTGCCGTTCCGTTGCGCGCCCGAGCCCTGCGCCGAGGCCCGTGGGCAGCGTCAGGCGCAACGCGATTAGCGCCGCCCCCACACCGATGGCGAGCTGGATCAGCGCGAGGCGCGACGCGCTCTCCAGATCGAACTCGAAACGCACGGCCTGGTAGATTGCCAGTTCGAGCGTGGTCGCCCGGGGACCCCCGCCCAGTGCCAGCGCCACCGCGAAGCTGGTCAGGCAAATCAGGAAAATCGCGAGGAAGGCGCCGGGCAGAACCTCGCGCAGCATGGGCCACTCGAGCACGCGGGCCACCTGCCCCGAGGGCAGATCAAGCTGCGCGGCAAGGCGGAAGCGCTCGGAGGGTATCGACGCCCAGCCTTGCAGGATCATCCGCGTTGCGAGAGGCAGATTGAGAAAGACATGGGCAAGCACGATGCCGTGCGCGCCGTAGATGTCGGGCGGCGGCAGGCCGAGGGCGCGGAAGCCCCCCGCGAGCAGCCCCGCCTGGCCGAACACCGCCACGAGTCCGAGAACGGCCACCAGAACCGGCAAGAGAAACGGTGCGCCGAGCAGCGTGATGAGCAGGCCCCGCCCGGGAAAGCGCCGCCGCGCCAAAGCCCGTGCCACGGGAACGGCAAGCAGCGCGCTCACACCAGCGGAGACGAGCGCCTGCAACACGGTGAAGCGCAGGGCCGCCCAATCGGCCGACCCGAGCTCGCCCGCACCTTCCGCGCGGAGCGCAACTGCCGCGAGCGTGCCCAGCACCAGCGCCAGCACGGCCAATGCCGCGCCGGCGCCGGGCCACGGGGTCAGCGGCTGAGGGCCGAGCGCCATTCTTCCAGCGCCGCCGCGCGCACTGCCGCGGCTTCCTCGGGCGAGAAGAGCAACGCCCGCTCCGGCACGGTCAGCGTCTCGAAACCCTCGGGCAGGCCCGCCTCCGGGATCACCGCCGGGTACATCCAGTTCGTCGTCGGGATCACCGATTGGAAGGGCTCCGAAACGACGTGTTCGAGGAACTGGCGTGCGAGCTCCGGCGTATCGCTACCGGCGAGCATCGCTGCGACCTCCACCTGCAGGTAGTGGCCCTCGGAAAAGGCTGCCGCCGATTTCGAAGGGTCGTTCTCGGCAATGAGGTGGTAGGCCGGCGAGGTGGTGTAGGAGAGCACCATGTCGGCCTCGCCCTCAAGGAACAGGCCATAGGCCTCCGACCATCCGGCCGTGACCGTCACGATGTTGTCGGAAAGCGCCTCCCACATAGCCCCCGCTTCCTCGCCATAGGCGGACTTGAGCCACATGAGCAGCCCGAGCCCCGGCGTGGAAGAGCGGGGATCCTGGATGATGATCCTGGCACCGGATTCTGCAAGCTCCTCGAAAGAGCCCGGCGCCTCGAAGCCTGCCTCGTGCACGAAGGCGAAATAGCCCCAGTCAAACGGCACGAAGAGCGGATCGTCCCAAGCCACCGGGAGATCGTACGCGGACACGACCCCGTGCGGCGCGAAAAGGCCGGTTTCCGCGGCAGCGGCGACGAGGTTGGTATCGAGCCCGAGCACGACGTCGGCGTTGCCGCCGGAGCCCTCGAGCCGCAGGCGGGCGAGCAGCGCGGCGCCGTCCCCGGCGCTCACGAAGCGCAGGTCGCAACCGCAGGTTTCCTCGAAACCCGCCTCGACCGCGGGGCCCGGCCCCCATTCGGTTACGAAGCTGTCGTAGGTGTAGACGGTGAGCGTTGGCGGCTCCTGCGCGGCGATCGTGCCCGCAGCTCCGAAAAACACTCCCGCAGCGATGATCGGTGATCTCATGTCATCCTCCAAAGCGACGGGCGGAAAGAGACAGGAGATATCGCATCACCTTCCCTCCGCCGGTCCTAACCGGTTCAGGTTCAACGGGTTCGCTTGACGCATCTCAGCCCTTCCGGGCACCCCGAGGTGCTGCGAGAGGTAGCCTCATACCCGGTCTTTGGCAAGGGGTTCGATTTTGTTTAACGTTAAACTATCTGGGCGCCACCTCAGGGCCGGCCGGCCTTGCGGCTTTGGTCTTGGCAACGCGCGGCACCCCCGGTAACCCGTTCGGGCAGGGGAGATCCGCGATGTCGTACAACAGTTTCGGGCACATCTTTCGCGTCACGACCTGGGGCGAAAGCCACGGGCCGGCCCTTGGATGCACCGTGGACGGCTGCCCGCCGGGCATCCCGATCGACGAGGCCGCGATCCAGCATTGGCTAGACAGGCGCAAGCCGGGCCAGAGCCGCTACACCACCCAACGCCGCGAAGCCGACGAGGTGGAGATTCTCTCGGGCGTCTTCGAGGGCCACACCACCGGTACCCCGGTGCAGCTGATGATCCGGAACACTGACCAGCGCTCGAAGGACTACTCCGAGATTTCGGGGAAGTTCAGGCCCGGACACGCCGATATCACCTATTGGCAGAAATACGGTCTGCGCGACTACCGCGGCGGCGGGCGTTCCTCGGCACGGGAAACGGCAGCCCGGGTTGCCGCCGGCGGCCTTGCGCGGGCCGCGCTGGCCCGCCTGGCGCCCAGCCTGCGGATCACCGGTTACATGGTGCAGATGGGCGAACGCGTTATCGATCGCGACCGCTTCGACGCCGCCGAGATCGTACGCAACCCCTTCTGGGTGCCCGATGCAGTGGCCGCGAGCGACTGGGCCGATTACCTCGACGGTTTGCGCAAGCGCGGGGAAAGCGTTGGCGCCGTGATCGAGCTGAAGGCCTCCGGTGTACCCGCGGGCCTTGGCGCACCGGTCTACGCCAAGCTCGATACCGAGCTGGGCGCGGCCATGCTCTCGATCAACGCGGTCAAGGGCGTGGAGATCGGCGAAGGGATGGCCTCCGCTGCGCTCACCGGCTCGGCCAATGCAGACGAGATCTTCATGGGCGAGGATGGCCGGCCCCGCTACGCCTCCAACCATGCCGGCGGCATACTCGGCGGCATCTCCACCGGCCAGGACATCGTCCTGCGCTTCGCGGTGAAGCCCACCTCCTCGATCCTCACCCCGCGCCGGACGATCACCACCGGTGGCGAGGAAACCGAGATCGTCACCAAGGGCCGGCATGATCCGTGCGTGGGCATCCGGGCCGTACCGGTGGGTGAAGCCATGATGGCCTGCGTGCTGCTCGACCATTTCCTGCTCGACAGGGCGCAGACAGGAGGCATGCGCGGCCCCATCGGCTAGCGTCCAGCCCTGCCCGAAGCCTGCCGGCGATCAGTGAAGGTTTGGGGTCACGACGCCCCACGCGCCGCCGCGCCGCGTGAAAGCTGCACCGCGAGGATGCCGCCGGCGATGATGATGGCCCCCGCGATATCGGCGAGGCTCAGGCGCTCGCCCAGCAGCGCCGCGGCGATGGCCACGCCGAAAAACGGGTTGAGGAAGTGGAAGGTCGCTGCCTTCACCGCCCCGATGCGGCGCACGAGGAGGAACCACACCAGCGTGGCCGCCAGCCCCGGAACGAAGGTGGTGTAGGCGAATGCGCCGGCAAGCAGCGGCGTCCAGCTTACCTGCCATGTCTCGAAAGCGAGGGCGGGCACGGCAAGCACGGCGGAGCCCACCAGCATCTGCAACCCCACGATCATCAGCACGTTTCCGCCCGAAGACGCCCCGCGCACCGAGAGCGTTGCAAGCGCCAGGGCCAGTACGCCAATGACGCAGAGCGCGAGGCCGAGAGGATCGACACCGCCCTGAAGCCGCGCCCCCATGATGAGCACGACGCCGCCGATCCCCGCCAGAAGCCCCAAGGTTCCGAGCCGCCCGGGCCGCTCGCCCAGCGCAAGCCAGCCGGCCAGCGCCACGACGAGCGGCATCGTCGAGGCAACGATCGCCGCCAGCGAAGCCTCCACTGTCTGCATGGCGATGAAGTAGAGCCCGAGGTAGAGCGCGTTCTGGCATACCCCGAACACGAGCGTGAGGCCCCACTGGGCCCGGGTCAGCCGCCAGCCCTGCCCCAGCATCCGGGCGAGCACCACCGCGATCGCTCCGGAGAGCAGGAAGCGCAGCGCGAGCGTGGACATGGGCGGCATCTCGGCCACGAGTATGCGCGCCGAGGTGAAGGCCGAAGACCACATGAAGGCGAAGGCGAGGCCCATGCCGATCGCACGAATGTCCATGGTGCCTCCGTAAACGAGAAAGGGCCGCCCGCGGGCGACCCTTGCCATACGCGCCTGGCGCGGGACTGTCAGCCGTTCACGCTGTCTTTCAGTGCCTTGGCGATGGTCATCTTGACGACCTTGTCGGCCTCTTTCTTGATCTGCTCACCGGTGGCGGGGTTGCGCACCATGCGCTCGGGACGCTCCCGGCAGTAGATCTTGCCCACGCCGGGCAGGGTCACCGCGCCGCCGCCGGCCACTTCGCGGGTGATGACGCCGGTGATGGCGTCGAGCGCGGTGGTCGCGGTTTTCTTGTCGGTGCCCATTTCCTCGGCCAGTGCGGCCACGAGCTGGGTTTTCGTCATCGGTTTGGCCATGCGAGCTCTCCCTCATTCACACCCAATATGCGGAGGGTGTTTGGTGACAGTAAACTGTATCTTGCGGGCATATACAACGCCGTGTTGTTCGGAAAGTCCCAAAAGCCACGCCATTGCCCATCTTCCCGCGATAATCCTGCTTGGCGCCGGGCTTTCAGAGGAACGCGGTCTCCTCGAAGCTTCTCAGCTTGCGCGAGTGGATGCGTTCAAGCGGCATCTCGCGGATCATCTCCATGGCCCGGATGCCGATGCGCAGGTGACGCCCCACCTGCGTTCGGTAGAAATCGGACGCCATGCCCGGAAGCTTCAATTCGCCGTGCAACGGCTTGTCGGAAACACAGAGCAGCGTGCCATACGGCACGCGGAAGCGAAAGCCGTTCGCCGCGATCGTTGCGCTCTCCATGTCGAGCGCGATCGCGCGTGACTGGCTGAGGCGCTGCACCGGGCCCGATTGGTCGCGAAGTTCCCAGTTCCGGTTGTCGATGGTGGCCACGGTGCCGGTGCGCATGATCCGCTTGAGTTCGAAATCCTGCAGTTCGGTCACCTCGGCAACCGCCTGCTGGAGCGCGATCTGCACCTCTGCAAGCGCCGGGATTGGCATCCACACCGGCAGGTCATCGTCGAGCACATGGTCCTCGCGCAAGTATGCATGGGCCAGAACGAAATCGCCGAGACGCTGGGAATTGCGGAGCCCGGCGCAGTGGCCGACCATGAGCCAGGCATGGGGTCGCAGCACGGCGATGTGATCGGTCGCCGTCTTCGCATTCGAGGGGCCGACGCCGATGTTGACCAGCGTGATCCCGGCACCACCCCTTCGCTTGAGGTGATAGCTCGGCATCTGCGGCATCTTGACCGGGACGGAGAGCGATTGGTCGGGCGAAGTGATCTCCTCGTTGCCCGGCCCCACGAAGCTCTCGTAGCCGCTCGAAGGGTCGGCCAGCACGTGCCGGGCATAGGCCTCGAACTCTTCGACATAGAACTGGTAGTTGGTGAACAGGACGTGGTTCTGGAAATGCTCGGCGTTGGTCGAGGTGTAGTGCGAAAGCCGGGCCAGCGAGTAGTCCACCCGCTGCGCAGTGAACGGCGCCAGCGGCCGCGCCCCGTCCTCATGCACCACACCGTAGCCGTTCACGATATCGTCGTTGGTCGTCGAGAGATCGGGCACGTCGAAGACATCGCGAAGCGCGAAGCGCAGGACACCTTCCTGCGGAACCGTGACGCCCGGATCGTTGGCAACGGCGAAATGCACCGGCATCGGCGTGCTCGACGGCCCGATTTCCACGGAGACGCCGTGATTTTCAGCCACGAGCCTGATCTGCTGCACGAGGTAGTTGCGGAAGAGATCGGGCCGCGTAACGGTAGCGGTATAGATGCCGGGCTCGGCGACATGTCCGAAGGACAGCCGACTGTCCACCAGCCCGAAACTCGTGATCGCGATGCGGATCTCCGGGTAGAAGGCGCGAAACCGTGTTGCCGGCATCTCGCCGCCCACGACCGTCTTGGAGAACTGCTCGCACAGGAAGCGTGTTGCCGTCTCGTAGAGCGCGATCAGGCGATCCACCGCCGCCACCGGGTCGGAAAAGCTCTCGGGCCCGGGCATGTCGGGCGACACGATGGGAAGATTCGGGTCTGCGGCGCTCATCGAGTGTCCTTCTTTCCATGCGCCGGCACCATCTCACGCCCCTCGCCACTGCGGCAAGGCGCAAACGCGGCGGTTCTTGCGGCGCCGCGCGGGGCGCGGCAGTGTCGGCGCCATGGCACGGGTTCTGCTCTCAATCGGTCACGGCTACAGCGCGCGAGCGCTGGCGCGCCGCCTGCTGGCGGCAGGGGGCTGGCGCGTGATCGGCACGACGAGATCGGCAGAGAACGCGGCCGTGCTGGAGGCCGAAGGGGTGGAACCGGTTGTCTGGCCCGGCGCCGATCTTTCGGTCCAGCTCGGGCAGGCGAGCCACGTGCTTTCTTCCGTGGCGCCGGGTCCATCGGGGGATCCGGTCGTCGCCGCCTTGGGGCCCGAGCTCCGGCAGCGGGCGCCAGGGCTGGCCTGGGCCGGCTACCTCTCCACCACCGGCGTCTACGGCGACCGCGAGGGAGAGTGGGTGAACGAAAGCTCCCCGCTCGCCCCTTCCACCGAGCGCGGCCGCCAGCGCGTGGCCGCCGAGGCCGCGTGGCAGGCGCTCGGGCTGCCGCTGCACGTGTTCCGCCTTGCAGGGATCTACGGGCCCGGTCGTGGCCCGTTCAAAAAGCTGAGGGAAGGCACCGCGCGCCGGATCGTGAAGCCGGGGCAGGTGTTCTCGCGCATCCATGTCGATGACATCGCGCGTGCCCTCGAAGCGTCCATGCTGCACCCGCGCCCCGGCGCCGTCTACAACCTGTGCGACGACGAGCCTGCCCCGCCTCAGGATGTTCTTGCGGAGGCCGCGCGCCTCCTCGGCCAGCCGCCGCCTCCGGAAGTTCCCATCGAGGCGGCCGAGCTCTCGCCCATGGCGCGGAGCTTCTATTCGGAGAGCAAGCGGGTGAGCAACGCGCGCATGAAGGAGGAGCTGGGCCTGCGCCTGCTCTATCCCACCTACCGCGATGGTCTCGCGGCGATCCTTGCGGCGGAAGGGTGAGCGCTCAGTCGTCGCCCAGGAAAAGGCCGCTCTTCTCGGCCAGGATCTCGCGCTTGAGCTCCTGCATGCAGTACTTGCGGGCTAGCTCCAGCATGTGGCCGATGTTGTGCTTCTCCTTGAGCTCGGCATCGATGGCGGTGAGCTTCTGAAGCATGTCGCGCTGATCGGCTGTCAGCGCCGGCGGATTGAATTCCTCGCCGTCCAGCACGATTTTCGGCATGGCCCCCGCTCCGCCTCAGCCGCCCGCCGGGTTCTGCATCTCGCGCTTGAGCGCCGCCTGGTAGGCGAGGCGCGCGGTATCGGCGATGGCCAGCTCGTTGCGGCGCTGCTGGATCTGCTCCTCGACGAAACTGAGCGACATCAGCGTCGAACGCGCGGTCTCGCTGAGATTGTCGGTATCGTATTCGCGGTTGTTGAACGTGAAGGTCGGCAAGATGCGTCTCCTGGATTGCGCGCGGCGCGGTTGCGCGGTCCACCCCTAGCTACACGCCTGACGCCGCCCCCTCAAGGAGCCATCGCGCGGCAGGGTGCGAGTTGAATCTTCCGCAAGGCCCCGGGCCGGCGCGAGGCCGGCCCGGGGACATTCAGTTACCAAATGTTGGTGAGGTCCTCAGCTTCGATGTAGCCCTCACCGCACATGAAGTAAGTGATCTCCGAAGCGTCGATCCGGCCGTTGTCGTTCGTCTCGGTGTAGACGTAGGCGTGCCAATCGCTGGTGACGGCCGGGTCTATTTGCACATTCTCGAGGCGCTCGTTGATCACGAACACCGCGGATTCGCCGAGGCTGATGCCCGAGCCGCCATCCGAGATGTCGCTCTCCGTGGTGTCGAAGAAGTAGTTGAGGTAGTTCGCCACGTCCTGGGTATCGGCGTAGTCCGTGATCGCCCGGTCGGCCTCGCCGAACTCCGAAGAGTTGAACACGTACATCACGTCGTCGTCGAGATCCATGTAGTCCTCGGCGATGTCGAGGGCATTCACGTCCAGCGTGTTGGCGTTGTCCGGGTTGTAGGGAACGGTGTAATCCCCGGCCGAGAACGACGCGATCGTTGCGGTGTTCTGGGCGAAACCTGCCGTCGAGCCTGCGAAATTCCAGTTGAACGCCCCCGGCGCATCGGGCCGCAGCTCGAAATCCGTGAAGTTGAACTGAAGCCGGCCATCGTAGTAGTCGGTCGCGTCCAGCGTGAGGAACGTGTCGGTGTAGCCTTCGGTGAAGTTGATGGTCAACGGGTTGGGGGTAAAGATTGCATTGATGCCGGGCTGTCCACACGCCTCGATCGCCGTGTTGCCCTCGTCCATGTTCACGGTCACGGGGCGTTCGTCGTTGCCGATGTAGATGAGGTCCACACCGCCACCGTCATCCCCGTCGTTGATGACGATCGCGTCGTTGCCGGTGCCTCCGACTTGTATCCCCGCGGTGATGAAGAACTGGTCGGCGCCGTCTCCGCCAAAGGCCGTATCAAGGCCGCCCGTCGAGGTGCCGTAGAACCGTGAGAAGACGAAGTGGTCGGCCTTGTCCGATCCCATCAGGATGTCGTCTGCCGCGTGGTCGAGCAGGAAGCGGTCACCCGAGTGGGACGACGCGTCTATGAACTGCGTCATCGCGAGGCCGCGGCCGTCGTTCGCCGCTGTTACTAGGGCTCCCGCCTCGATGATCACGTCGCCGTTGCCGGTGAGCGTGATCTGGCCCAGCTCGTACTGCTGGTCTGTCAGCCACAGGTCTGCACCCTGGAGCGCGTTGAGCTCCATGTTCTCCACCTGGTTGGCCAGCAGCCCGTCGAGGAAGAACTCGGGCGAAACGCTTTTGCCGGAGTAATCCCAGCTCACGCCCTTGCCGTCTTCGGCAAGGGTCGGCAGGAGCGCCTGCTGCTCGATCACCCCGGTATCTTCCCGCATGGTGACGGAAACATCCTGGATCAGCGCGGTGCGGGCGTTGATGAAGCCCTGGGCGACGAAGCTGTTGTCCTCGAAATCGAAACTGATGTCTTCGAGATCTTCGGCGACGTTGAAGAGGCTCGTGGTGCTCGGGCCGTCGTCGCTGTCGTCGGAGAAGGGGGACGAGGCGATGGTGCCGAGGATCACGGTCGAATTGCTGCCCGTCACCGTGTAGCTCTGCAGGCCGGAGGCTTCCGTCATCAGCTCGATTGTGCGGATGTCCGGATTGTCAGCCTGGTCGATCGATGTCACGCCGCAAACGCTGAACCCGCCCCCTTGGCTGTCGAGGACGTACGAGCCCATGATGATGTCGCCATCCTGGGCGTCGATCGTCACCTCTTCCACGCTGTCCGAGTTGCGGAAGAAGGTGGGGTCGGGGTCGAACGAGCTACCCGCCTGGGCATCTCCGCCATCATCGTCGATCGGTCCGAAGGGCCTCACGAAGATGTCGCCCTCTTCCTTCGAGGTGGAGAGGTGGATGCTTTGCGTATCCTCGTTCAGGTCGACGATGTCTTCGAAGGGAACGCCATCGTCTTCACCGAGGCCACCCTCCATGTCACCGAACACCAGGTCGTCCGCGCCCATGTTGTTGATCTCGAGCTTGAGCACGTTGCGCAGCTCGATCACGTCGTCGGCGCCGCCGGCCGTCCAGTTGACCGGCGCGCTGTCGGTCATCGCGTTGATGCTGAGTTCGGCGTTCGCGCCCGGAACGTAATCCATCTCCAGGTGCTGCTGGTCGCCGTAGACTTCCACGAGGTTCGTTTCGGCCTTGACGTTGTCGAAGTCGACGTTGCCGGCGTTGCCCATCGTTCCCGAGAAACTCTGCGACACCGGCTGGGATTCGGCTGCCTCGTTGGAAGTTTCCGGAGGTTCCGGCTGGTCGTCCGGGACGTTCGGATCTGGCCGGGGGAGCAGACGGGCGGCGTCATCGACCTCATCCAGCGACGGCACAGCGTCGCCGATGCCCGCGAGGCCCAGCTTGATCGTGGTCAGCCCGTTTACGTTGTCGAAGTCCATGCCCTCGGTGACCATCGCCACGAAGTG
>CAYXOX010000053.1:12550-18351 GCA_964466745.1 uncultured Rhodobacterales bacterium | reverse complement strand
TCCAGCGCTCTAACCAACTGAGCTAAGGCGGCACGTGGCAGGTCAGATACCGCTGCGCGCGGGCCAATGCAAGCCGTCGGGCTTGCCTCGGAGCGGGGCTTGGGGCAAAGCGCAGTTCGGAGGATCGGCCATGGGCATCAACACCGAGCGCGACATCGAAGCCAATCTCAGGATCGGGCCGACCGATGCCGGAATGGTCCGGCTTTTCGTCGAGGCCGAGGGGCTCGAGGTGCCGATGGACTTCGACCCCGACGAGGCCGAGGAGATCGCGGAGGAAATCCGCGCCGCGGCAACGGCCGCCCGCAAGCTCACGAGCCGCCGAAAGGGCTGAACCCGGGGTCGCGCGCCGCCTGCCAGCGCCGCGCGGCGTGGTGGGCGAACTTCCGCGTCAGCGCCTTGCGCCGCGCCGGCGCAAGCGGCACCTCCGCCGGCATCCGCACCACCTCGCCGCCGAAACCGTCTGCAAGGATCAGGCCGGTGTCCGCGGGGAGCAGCTCCACGGGAAAATCCGCGTCCACGGCCCAGAAGAACCTGTCGCACCACGGAAGATAGCCCTGCCATTTCGCATCGGCCGTGAAATCGGCGCGGGAACTCTTGCACTCCACGATCCAGAATTCGCCAGCCTGGCCGAGGGCCATCACATCCACCCGCAAGCGCGGCGCCGGCACGAGCTCTTCCACGCTCGAAAAACCGAGGCTCGCGAGGTGACGGCACACGCCGCGGGCGAGCAACTGGCCCGGAGCCAGGGGGGCCGAGGGCATGGGCGGAATGACCGGATGCGCCATGCGGCAATTATGAACACAACGTGAACGGATGCAAGCTGGCGCCGGTCCGAGCGCTGCGATGTTTCCCTTGTGCCAACCGGTGCACCGCCCTACCTAGAAGCGTGGCGGGTGCTGCCCTTCCCGTGACGGGTCATATTCCGGTGGCCTTAAGCAATTCCGAGGGAGCTGGCTCTGACGGGGTCCTGGCCTCGCTACCTGGCGCCCACCTGTTCAAACAGGTCCTCGGGAATGAGATACCCAAACGGTCGCGTGCGGGCCCGCCACACAATGTTTCGGACAATCCGCGGAGAGTGCGCCTGGAACGCCTGGCACCGGCGCCCGATGGCGCCGGCCTGCTAGCGCTCGTCGTTCCGCACGCGCACCGCTGCGAACTCCGGCGCGCCGCCACCGAAGCGCGGGGGCTCTTCGGATGCGCCCATCCGCATGATCGCGATGCCGAACTGGACGCCCGAGAACACGATCCCGTTGAAGATCACGAGCAGCGCAACCGCCATGACACCAACGTCGGAATGCGTGACGAGGTGCCAGAGATTCGCAACGTCGAACGCCAGGAGACCGGCGACGAAAGCTGCCGCGATGGCAAACCCGATCAGCGTGTGCCTGATGTAGAGACGGACGAGTTTCGGCATGATGCTGGCTCCCGGATGTGCGGCCGGATACCTCTCCGGCCCTTCGCGCATACCGACAAAGCTTGCGCCTCGCGCGCCGGGTTTCAAGGCCGGGGCGCAAACCTGCTGAAACCTCGGCTCGAATCCGCCGGCCGCGCCTGGGTCAGGGCCAGCCGCTCAGAACGCCTCGGGCCGGAGTTCCCGCGCCATGTGATCGAGCACCGCGTTCACGAAGCCGGGCTCGCGCCCGTCGGGGAAGAACGCGCGCGCCACCTCCACGAACTCGCTGATCACCACCTTCGGGGGCGTCTGCCCGGCGAAGAGCTCGGCCCCTGCCGCACGGAAGAGCGCCCGCAGGGTCGGATCGATGCGCGCGATGGGCCATTTGGCCACCAGCGCCCTGTCGGTGCGCTGATCGATGGAGGCCTGCTGGTTCACCGCATCGCCCACGAGGGCGCGGAAGAGATCGGTGTCGCCCTCGGCAAGCTCCGCGCCCTCATCGTCGACGGCGCCGAAGCGGTGATCCTCGAACTCGCGAGTCACGCTCTCCACGGTCTGGCCCGAAGCCTCCATCTGGAAGAGCGCCTGAACGGCGTATAGCCGCGCCGCGGAGCGTTGTCGGCGTTTCTCGTTGCCCGATACCACGCTCATGCCCCGGTGCGCCCCTCGGCGATCACGATGTCGGAGGTGAAGCCAACCCGCTTGCGCGCCCCGCCCCACCGCCGCGCGAGCGCAACGAGGTGAAGCGCGGCCGCGGCGGCGCCGCCGCCCTTGTTCTGCCCGGCGGGATCGGCGCGCTCCTCGGCCTGGGCCATCGTCTCGACCGTGAGGATGCCGTTGCCGATGCACAGCCCCGAGAGGCCGAGCAGGGTGAGCCCGCGCGAGCTGTCGTTGCACACCGTCTCGTAGTGGGTCGTCTCCCCCCGGATCACGCAGCCGAGCGCCACGTAGCCGTCGAAACTGGCAAGCTGATCGGCCAGCCGGACAGCGGTTGGAATCTCCAGTGCGCCGGGCACCTCGACCGTCTCGAAGGTGGCGCCCGCCGCCTCGGCCTCGGCGGCCGCCCCCGCGACCAGCCCATCGGCAATCGCGCGGTAAAACGGGGCGACGACGAAGAGCAGCTTCACCGGGCGGTCGAAGCTGGGGCGCGCCAGCGGCGTGTGGTTCTCGGTGGCCATAAAGCTACTCCGCGGGTATGCGCCGGGTCTCCACGATGGAGAGCCCGTAGGCTTCAAGCCCCACGACCTTGGGGCGGGGCGAGTTCGTGAGAAGGACGAGATCCGAAAGCCCGAGCGAGGATAGGATCTGCGCGCCGAGCCCGTATTGCCGCAACGTCTGGGGCGAAACGGCCTCGGAGGTGCCGAGCTTCATGTGAAGATCGCGCAGGAGCACGAGCACGCCGCGCCCTTCCGCGGCGATGACGCGCATCGCGTCTCCGAACTCCGCCGTCCGGCCCGGCGGCCCGAGCCCGACCACATCGAGCAGCGGGTCGAGCGCATGCATCCGCGTGAGCACCGGCTCCGGACCGGAAATGTCGCCCTTCACGAGAGCGATGTGCTCCGCGCCCTGGGTGGCATCGGCGTAGACGTGCATCCGCCAGTCTCCCCCGAATTCGGAGGCCACCTCCCGCTCCTCGATCAGCCGGACGAGATTGTCGTTCCGCCGGCGGTAGGCGATCAGGTCGGAGATCGTGCCGATCCTCAGCCCGTGGCGCTGCGCGAAGGCCACGAGGTCCGGCAGCCGTGCCATGGAACCGTCGTCGTTCATGATCTCGCAGATCACGCCCGAAGGGTTGAGCCCGGCGAGGCGGCTCACGTCGATGGCCGCCTCGGTATGGCCCGCGCGCACCAGAACGCCCCCGTCGCGGGCCCGAAGCGGAAAGATGTGGCCGGGCGTCGCGATATCCGCGGCGGTCTTGCCCGCGTCGATGGCCACCGCAACGGTGCGGGCCCGGTCATGAGCGGAAATCCCGGTGGATACGCCCTCGCGGGCCTCGATGGACACGGTGAAGGCCGTCTCGTGGCGCGAAGAGTTGGCCGAGGACATCAGCGGCAGGCCGAGCTGGTCCACGCGCTCGCCGGTCAGCGCAAGGCAGATCAGCCCCCGGCCGTGCGTGGCCATGAAGTTGATCGCCTCGGGCGTCGCCATCTGGGCGGGCACGACGAGGTCGCCCTCGTTCTCGCGGTCCTCGTGATCGACGAGAATGAACATGCGGCCCGCGCGGGCGTCGGCGATGATCTCCTCGATCGAGGAGATCACGTCGGCGAATTCGCCGGGCTCGGCGCGGCCGGGGTTGGTGTCGGTTGGCATCGCCGCTCCATCTCTTCGCCCATTCCCGGGCCGGGGCGGGCCGCGCACCGGCCCGAGCGGCCAGATAGCCTGCCCGGCGCCGATTGGCCAGCGGGCGCGGCACGGACCGGCAGCCGCACCGACGCGGTTGCCGCCGCCTTCCGCCCGCCGGCGCGTCAGGCGGGCGGCGCGGGCGGCAGGGGAAGCGCCTCGTAGGCCGCCAGCGGGATCCGCACCAGCCCCCGCAGCCCGAGCGCGCGACGATCCTCCGGCGCCAGTGCCCCGATGGCACCGGAGACAGCCTCGAAGATCGGGGCCGGATCGCGGTGGGGCGCGGTGATCAGGGGCAGGCCCGGCGTCGGCTCGGTGGCGCCGATCGTCGCCAGCCGCGCCGCCAGCGCGGGCTCGTGCCGCTCCAGAAGCCGCCAGGTGACGGCGTCGAGGCAGGCGAGATCGGCGCGCCCGTCCGCCACCGCCTCGGCCGAGGCACGGTGGGCCCCGGTGAGGATCACCGTTCCGAAGTCGATACCGGCCGCCTCGGCCCCGGCACGGGCCGCGGCCCAGCCCGATTGCGAGAGCGCGTCGTTGCAGGCGAGGCGCGCGCCGGCCCAGGCCGTGCCGAAACGGGGCGGGTGCGACCCGCCGCCGCCGGCAAGCCGTGACGGTCCCGCGCCGCGCCGCGCCACCCAGATGCTGCGGTAGTAGCCCCCCGGTGCGCCCTCCACCCCGTAGTCGGGGGTGCCGACATAGGCCACGCGCCCTCGCAATGCGCCCCTCAGCGGCAGTCCGCACGCCTGCGCGAGCAGGAGATCGGGGTGTTGCCAGAGCGCCCAGACATCCGCCGTCCGCGCGAGCCGAAGCGGGCCGTGGCCGAGGCGCGTCCGAATGGCCGTCCAGAAGCGGTCATGGGCGCCCGAAAGCTCCGGGCGGTCGTACATGGGCAGCGCGGCGATCACGCCGGGCCGCGGCTCTCCACGCGCTGCCGGGCGAGCGCGCTGTCCCGGTCATTGATCCCGAGGAGATTGGCCACGAGCCGCAGCAGCGCGTCTTCCTCGTGGTCGCGGATGCCGTCGGCCAGCACCACTTCCCAGAGCGCCTCGATCACGCCGGCACGTTCTTCGTAGGCCACGGCGTCCTTGATCGCCCGCGTGAACCGAACCGTGTCGGGGGCTTCGCGTTCCAGCTCCTCCGCGTCGTGGCGCAGGCGCTCCGCCTCGAAGGGCGAAAGCCCGTAGCGCGCGGCAAGAATGCGTGCGATCCGATCGGCCTCCTCGTGGGCGTATTCCCCGTCGGTCCGGGCGATGCGCACGAGCAGGGCGCCAAGCGCCAGCCGGGCGTCGGGGTCGGGCAGGGGCGCGGGCGCGCTGCCGGCGAGGCGGGCGAGAAGATCTGCGAACATGCGCGTCGATATAGTCCCAAGCGCGGGAAGGGAAAAGCCACCTCGAAGAGGGCGCGCGCGCAGAAACGCGGCTCCCCGCCGCCCGCCCGCGCGCGTGCCGATGGGTCCGCGCAGGTCGGCCACCGGCCCCTGCCGCGCCCGCGTCCACTTTGGCCCCGAAATACCTCGGGGTCCGGGGCAGAGCCCCGGCACGGCGCCGGCAAGGCGCCGATGATCCTAGACGAGCCGCTCCACCTCCTTGGCCGCGCGCACGAAATCGGCGAAGAGAGGGTGCGGCGCGAACGGCTTGGACTTCAGTTCGGGGTGGAACTGGACGCCGATGAACCAGGGATGGTCCTCCACCTCCACGATCTCGGGCAGCCGGCCGTCGGGCGACATGCCCGAGAAGCGCAGCCCGGCCGCCTCGAGGCGGTCGCGGTACTTGATGTCCACCTCGTAGCGGTGGCGATGCCGCTCCTCGATGCTGGGCGCACCGTAGACCTGCGCCACCTTCGAGCCCTCGGCGAGATGGGCGGTATAGGCGCCGAGCCGCATGGTGCCGCCCTTGTCGTCCTCCGGGCGGCGCGCGACGGTGCGGTTGCCCTGCACCCATTCCTTGAGATGGTAGACCACGGGCTCGAAGCGCTTGCGCCCCGCCTCGTGGTCGAACTCCTCCGAGCCCGCCGTGGTCAGCCCGGCGAGGTTCCGCGCGGCCTCGATCACCGCCATCTGCATGCCGAG
>CAYXOX010000053.1:0-12540 GCA_964466745.1 uncultured Rhodobacterales bacterium | reverse complement strand
AACACTTTCCCGACATTTCATGTCTCCGTTTGTTAGACAAAAGCCGTAAACCCGTTTGGTTTTAGTAGGTTACGAAGAGGCATATGCCGAGATAGGGAATCTTCCGCGTGCGCGCGAACTCGGCCGCCCGGATCTTGCCCTCTGTGCCCCGCTCGCCGAAGCCGCCCGGCACGAGGATGGCATGGAAACCCTCCAGATAGGGCGCGGGATCCTCCCGCTCGAAGATCTCCGCGTCGATCCACTCCGCCTTCACCTTCACCCGGTTGGCCATGCCGCCATGGGTGAGTGCCTCGGCGATCGACTTGTAGGCGTCCTCGAGCTGGGTGTACTTGCCCACGATGGCCACGCGCACCTCGCCCTCGGCGTTGAAGATGCGGTCGTAGACATCTTCCCACCGGCTGAGTTCGGGCCGCGGCGCCGGGCTGATCTGGAAGGCATCGAGCACCGCCTGGTCCAGCCCCTCGCGGTGGTAGGCAAGCGGCGCCTCGTAGATCGATTTCAGGTCGTAGGCGGCGATCACGCTGTCGCGGCGCACGTTGCAGAAGAGAGCGAGCTTCTCCCGTTCCTTCTGCGGGATCGGCACTTCCGAGCGGCACACCAGTATGTCGGGGGCGATGCCGATGGAGCGCAGTTCCTTGACGGAATGCTGGGTGGGCTTCGTCTTGAGTTCGCCCGAGGCCGCGAGATGCGGCAGCAGCGTGAGGTGCATGAATATGCACTGGCCGCGCGGCTTGTCCTGGCTGAACTGACGGATCGCCTCGAAGAAGGGCAACCCCTCGATATCCCCCACGGTGCCGCCGATCTCGCAGAGCATGAAATCGACCTCGTCCTCGCCGATCCGGATGAACTCCTTGATCTCGTCGGTCACGTGGGGGATCACCTGGATCGTTTTTCCGAGGTAATCGCCGCGGCGCTCCTTCTCCAGCACGTTCGAATAGATGCGGCCCGAGGACACCGAGTCGGTCGCGCGGGCGGCGACCCCCGTGAACCGCTCGTAGTGGCCGAGGTCGAGGTCGGTCTCGGCGCCGTCGTCGGTGACGAAGACTTCCCCGTGCTCGAACGGGCTCATGGTGCCCGGATCGACGTTCAGGTAGGGGTCGAGCTTGCGCAGCCGTACCGTGAATCCGCGCGCCTGAAGGAGCGCGCCGAGCGCGGCCGAGGCCAGCCCCTTGCCGAGCGACGAGACGACCCCGCCGGTGATGAAAACGAAACGTGCCATGGGGCCTTTCCCGCGATGCCGGCAGTGACGGAAGCCGCCATGCCCTAGAAATCGGACCGTCCCGACAGGGCCGTATCACGGGATTTGAGCTATAAGGGATTCGCCGCAGAGTGTCCACCTGCCGCCCCAACATGCTGAGGGGCGGCTTGCGGCAAACTCAAGCGGTTGTGGTCACTCGGCGCGGGGAACCAGCGGCGCATCGTCTCCCGGCACCGGCGGCAGCAGCTCGGCGCCCGAGGGCAGCTCCGGCTCGGCGGCACCCCGGTCGCGGGACTCGATGCCGATCTGGTCGACCACCGAGGAGCCGGCGGAATTCTGCGCCGCGAGGATCGTCAGCGTCATCGATGTGGCGATGAAGGCCACCGCAAGCGCCCAGGTGAACTTGCCCAGCGGCGTGGCCGAGGGCCGCCCGGTGGTGGCGCCGCCGCCACCGCCGATCCCCAGCCCGCCCCCTTCGGACCGCTGCATGAGCACGATCCCGATCAGGCCGAGGGCGAGCACGAGATGGACGATGAGGACGACGTTTTGCATCAGGCAGGCCGCGTTGCTGGCGTTCGGGGGTATCTAGGCCCGCTGGCCCGGCGCCGCAAGCGGCGATTGGGCACGGGGTGGGCCGTGACCTCCGCCGGGCGCGCCCTAGCTGCCGCGCCAAAGCCGCCGCTGCCGGAAAGCCGCCATGCCGCCCATGTGCCGAAAGCCTGATCTGCCCACCAAGCCCTGCGCCGCGTGCGGACGTCCCTTTGCCTGGCGCCGCAAATGGGCGCGTGTCTGGGAGGAGGTGCGCTACTGCTCGGAGCGGTGCCGGCGCGAGGCGCGCCGGCCGGGCCGCTTGCCGCCTCCACCGGCGAGCGGATAGGAGGACGCAACCGGCCGGAGCGGAAGCGTAGATGGAACAGACCGATCCAAACGAGGCCTTGTTCGCGCGGACCCGCGCGCTGTTCGATCTGCCCGCCGGCGTGATCTACCTCGATGGCAATTCGCTTGGCCCCCTGCCCCGGGCCGCGCGCGCAAGGCTGGCCCGGGCAACGGACGAATGGCAGGGCAAGCTGATCGGCGGCTGGAACCGCGCCGGCTGGATGGCCGCGCCGGAGCGCCTGGGCGACAGGATCGGGGCGCTGATCGGCGCCCCGCCCGGGCACGTCACCGTGGGCGACACGCTTTCGCTGAAGCTCTACCAGGCGCTTGCGGCGGCGCTGGCGCTTGCGCCCGGCCGGCGTGAGGTGCTCACCGATACGGGCAACTTTCCGTCAGATCTCTACATGGCGCAGGGGCTGCTCGACACGCTGGGCCGCGGCCACCGGCTGCGGGCGGTCGAGCCCGAAGAGGTGGCCGGCGCGCTGGGGGAGGACACGGCGGTGCTCATGCTCACCCAGGTGGACTACCGCACCGGGCGCTGCCACGACATGGCGGCCCTGACCCGTGCGGCCCACGCCGCGGGCGCCACCGCGCTTTGGGACCTCGCCCACTCAGCCGGGGCGATCGAGGTGGACCTCGCCGCCTCCGGTGCCGATTTCGCCGTGGGGTGCACCTACAAGTATCTCAACGCAGGCCCGGGCGCGCCGGCATTCATCTACGTCGCCCCGCGGCACGCCGAGACCGCGGCAACGGTGCTCCCGGGCTGGCTGGGGCATGCCGCGCCCTTCGAGTTCGAGCCTTCCTACCGCCCCGCGCCGGGCGTGGCCCGGATGCGCGTCGGCACGCCGGCGGTTCTCCAGATGGCGGTGCTCGACGCGGCGCTCGACGTCTGGGACGGGATCAGCATGGCCGATGTGCGGGCGGCCTCGATCCGCCTCTCCGAACGCTTCGTGGCGGAGGTGGAGGCCCGATGCCCCGGCCTCGAACTCGCCTCACCCCGCGATCCGAATGCCCGCGGCTCGCAGGTCAGCTTTCGCCATCCCGCGGGCTACGCGGTCATCCAGGCGCTGATCGCGCGGGGCGTGGTCGGCGATTTCCGCGCACCCGACCTGATGCGCTTCGGTTTCGCGCCGCTCTACCTGTCCGAGGCGGAGGTGGCGGAGGCTGCCCGGCACCTGGCCGAGGTGCTGGAAACCCGCGCATGGGACCGGCCCGAGTTCCGCGCCCGCGCCCGCGTGACCTGAGGCTGCGGCGGCACCGGACGGTCACGCCCGCCGTGCAGGCCGCGGGAGTGCGCCCAGTGCCGGAACCGGCCGCTCAGGCGAGCCAGGTGGCGTAGTCGCTCACAAGGAGGTGGCGGGGCGGCTCGTCTTCTTCCACCTCGGCGAAACGTCCGATGGGATCGCGGAAGACGTTGTCGGTCTCGTCGTCGTTCACCGTGGAGACCTCGCCGATCAGCACGTCGCCGCCATCGCCCCAGAAGGCGTGCCAGTCGCCCGGCATCAGCGTGACGCTCTGTCCCGGCGCGAGCAGCAGGATCTCGCCCGCGGCGAAGGGCCGCTTGATCCCGTCGCAGGCCACGGTACCGCCCGCGCCCGGATCGAAGTTGCCCTCGGCGTCGGAGCCGTAGAGCTGTACGGCGAGGGCGGCGCCGCCGCGATTGATGATGTCTTCGGCCTTCACCACGTGCGTGTGCATCGGCGATAGCTGATCCCGCCGGGAGATCAGCAGCTTCTCGGCATAGCACATGCCGCCACCGCGCTGCAGGTCGGCGAGGCGCCCGTTGCGCAAGGTGAAGAGGAACAGGCCCGTCGCGGCGAAATCGCCCTGGCCGTAGTCGGTCACATCCCAGCCGAGGCGGGCGTCGATCACGCCGCGGGCCTCGTCCCGGCGCGCGGCGAACGCCTCGGGAGACCAGTTGGCGAAGGGCGGAAGGGTGAAGCCGTGGGCGCGGATCATCTCGTCTGCCTCGGCCATGATGGCATTGATGCGGGAACGTTTCATGGGCTCTCCTCCTGCCGAGTTTCTCGGGCCCGGGAAGCGGAATTGCAAGCCGCCCGCTCCGGCCGCAAGCGCCGAAGCCGTGCCCGCTAGCGCCAGAGCGGCGCGAAGCTCGCCAGCCGGCCCTGCAGCTTCGAAAGCACCCGGTTGGCAGGCCCGCGCGGCGCGTCGGGCCCGTGGGCCAGACGTTCGATGGCCAGTTCCGGCGGGCACGGCAGCCCGGAAACGGGATCGCGGTAGCGCGGATACGCCACCAGCGCCGCATGGACGAGCGCGTCGAGGCCGGGACGGTGCCCCGCCCTCCGTGCGGGCACCGGCCCGAGATCGCGGGTCAGCCCCCAGCCGGCGTAGAAGGGTGCCCCGAGGCAGGTCACCGCAACGCCGCGCACAAGCGCCTCGAAGCCGAGCTGGGAGGAGATCGTCCAGACCTCGTCGACGGCGGCGAGCAACGCCACCGGATCCGCGTGCGCGGCGACGACATCCGCCAGTTCCAGTGCCTCGGCCTCGGGCACCGCGCCCGGCCGCAGGCCGGCCTCGACGTCGGGGTGGGGCTTGTAGACCAGCGTCGCGCCGGGGTTGGCGGCCCGAGCAGCGCTCAGAAGACCGAGGTTCGTGCGCACCTCGCCCGCCCCGAGGCGGATCGAGGCATCGTCTTCCACCTGCCCGGGCACGAGGATGCGGGGCGCACCGCCTCTTGCCGCGAGATCGGGCACGGCCACGCCCGAAAGATTGTACTTGCTGACGCGCGCCTCCCGCAGCGCAGCAACCAGCGCCTCGGCTCGGCGACGTGCATGGGCGGGCAACGGCTCCGACACGAGCCGTTCCAGCGTGCTCTCCCGGGTGGGATCGTAGTAGATTCCGCGGCTGTCCGTGACCAGCGAGAGGGGCGGCACAAGCTCCGCGCCGAGCCCGCGGGAGCGCAGGAAGCCGTCCTCGACCAGGGCCATGCCCGCGGATCGGGCGTCCTCGTCAGCGGCGGAGGCCCAGACCATCGCGCGCCGCCCCGTGCGGGCCGCGATCCTTGCGGCGCGCGCCGGTGGGTCGGCGAAGCGAACGCGCCGTTGCCTGCCAAAGAAACACTGGAGCGCGCCGCGTTTCCACAGCCGCATGCCCGAGGCCACCCAGCCGCGCCGGTCGTCTCGCCAGGCACGGGTCTCCGCCTCGAACTGGGCGAGCGCCTCCTCGAGCGTGCACAGCCGGTCCCGGCACGGATCGTACCAGAGGGGGTAGAAGATCATCGCAGCGGCGAAGAGCTGGGCCGCGGTCAGCCGCCGGCCGCGCCGCGGCACCGGGGCACGGTCTTCGGTGAGGCCCCACCCCGCATAGAAGGGCTGCCCGAAAACCCTGGGGCGATGGCCTGCGAGGATCGCCTCGAAGCCGAGCTGCGACGATACGGTGTAGACAGCGATCGCGCCTTCGAGCAGCGCCCAGGGCGAGACCGGCTCCGCGAAGGGCGCCGCCCCGCCCGTGAAGTCCGCCGGCCCGAAATGGCCCGGCCGCAGACCGGCCGCCGTTTCGGGATGGGTCTTCACGAGGATGCGGGCGCCGGGATGCGCTTCCCGCGCCTCGGAGAGCATGGCCGCGAAGGTGGCCGGCGAAGCGCCGCCCCAACGCACGGAAGCATCGCCCAGCGTCTGGTCGATCACCAGAACGTAGCCGGGCGCCGGCGGCTCGCGCTCCGGATCGAAGGCGGTGTATTTCGAAAGATGGGCCGCGCGCATCCAGCCGATCGCGGCACGGGCGCGATCGAGCGTCGGCGTGTCGTCGAGCGGATGCGTTGCGAGCAGCGTTTCGAGATCGGAGGGGGCGCTGGAATCGAAGTGCACGCCCCGCCAGTCGAGCGCGAGCCCGATCGGCGGCGCCCCGAGGCGGCCGGGCTCGACCGAGCGCAGGAAGGCATCCTCGACCCGCAGCAGCGGAAGACCGGCCCGCGCGGCAAGGCGCTCGCCCCGCCAGGCGGTGGGGCTGCGGCCCCAGACGGCCACCGCATCGCCCTCCCGCGGACGCCCGAGCGCAATCTCGTGGCCGGCAAGCGCCAGGATCCGGCGAAGCCTGCGTTGCGTCAGAAAGCCGCCCGAACGCACCACGAGCCGCACCGGGAGCTTCTCGTCCGGCGCGCCGGGGGCGCCAGCGAAGCGCGCGGCGTTCATCCCTCCGCCCGCCGCGCCGGGCCGCCCGGATTCACTGCAGCCCGGTGGCTGTACCCAGCGCGCTGGCCTGGTTGAGCGTGCCCGTGAGCGCGGAGACAGTCTTGTTCCACTGCACGAAGGGCGCTTCGGTGACGTAGACCGTATCGCCGTCGCGGATGGCGAAATCGCGGGCGAGGAACATGCCGTTCGGCTCCGTGAGGTCGAGCAGGTAGACGAGCCGCTGCGCGCCCACGAGATCGTTTCGGCCGAGCACGACCCGGGCCAGCTCTTCCGGCTCGTTGCGGAACACGAACACGCCCGTGGGATCGGCGAGCGCGCTCTGCAGCCCTCCGACCTGGGCGATGGCCTCGATGGCCGAGATCGTCTGCGTTTCGAACGGCACGCGGGTCTGGGTGCCGGTCGCGCCGAGGGCGGTGAAGCTGCGCGGATCGGCCTCCACCAGGATACGGTCGCCACCGCGCAGAGCGATGTCGAAACGGGGATTGTCGAACAGGTCCTCGAACCAGACGGTCGCCCGGTGTTCGCCGCGGATGACGGTGATCTGGGCGATCTCGGGTGCGATCCCCACGCCGCCGGCCCGCGCAAGCATCGAAGAGAGCGTGCGGGTTGGCCGTTCGATGGGATAAACCCCCTGCCCGCCCACGGCGCCGACGATGCTCACCGTGGCGCCGTCGCCGGCGAGCCTGCGAACCTCGACCTGGGGATCGGGCGTCTGGTCTTCGAGGCGATCCGTGATGATGCGCCGGATCGCTTCGGGCGAGTTGCCCGAGGCCCGTATGCGGCCCGCGTAGGGAACGAAGATGAAGCCCTCGCCGTCCACCTGCACCTCTTCGAGAACCGTCGCGTTCTGTCCCTGGCTCGCGAGCAGCCCGTCGGTGACGTTCTCCCAGATCGTCAGCCCGAGCACGTCACCCGGGCGGATGATGTCCGAGCCTACCACCCCTGCGCTGAGAAAGGCGTTGCTGAAGCCGAGCGTGGGTTGCACGGCGATGGCGCGCACCACCCGATCGTCCACGGAGACCACGAAGGCATCGCCCGAGCGCATGACCGAACCTTCGAAGATCTCACGCTTGTTGGGCCCGGAACGGGGCAGGCCGCAGGCGGCAACGAGGGCCACGACGGCGAGCAGGGCGACGCATTGCGCCCATCGCTGGGAACGGAAAATCACTGCTCGGTCTCCTCGGACCTGACGGGCTGCCTCAATTTTTTTGTTTAAGCTACCGGAATCCGGTGCAAAACGCCACCGCTAGACCTTGTATGCCTCAGGTCACGACGCGCAACTGTTGCCTTGGGGCCGCGGTTCCGGCTTCCAGCGCATCGTAGGGGTCTTGTTCGGCGAGCATCATGTCGACGACCTGGCGCAACAGCTGCCGGCGCCCGCGCGCCGAGTAGAAGCCCCCCGCAACCTGAGAAGTCTCCAGAAGATAACGGCGGTAGGTCTCGTAGGCGCGGCTGTCGGGGCGAAGGGGCGCGGCAAAGAAGGCCGGCAGCGCCTGGTCGGAGACGAACTCCGGCTTGGAATAGACGGCCTCGCCGAACACCTTCAGCGGCAGCCCGCGCCAGAGGGCCTGCTGGGCGGCGGTGGAATTCACCGTCACAACGCTGCGGGCGTGGTCGAGCAGCCGTGCGAGTTTGCCCCCGCGCACGAAATGCACCCGGTCGCCGACGCCCGCGGCCCGCGCCAACTCGCGAATCCGGCGCCGAAGGGGTGCCCGGCCGTCTTCCAGCGGATGCGCCTTGAACACGAGGTGATGGTGCCGCGGCGCTCCATCCGCGAATCCCTCCACCACGATCTGGACGAAATCCTCGAGCCGTTCGAAGGGCGAGTGCGCCTGGAAACTGGCATCGTGTTCGAGCTGCAAGAGCGCGAGATGATAGGGAAACCCGCCGTTCTTCACCCGGCTGGTGGCAAGGAAACGCTCGGCGGAGTGGACGGGCATCAGCAAGAGCCGTTGCAGATGCAGCGCGAACTCCCTCGGCACGGAAATCGTGCGGTGGCTGCGCCAGTGGCGGTAGGCGCCGTTCCTGAACAGCAGGAAGAAGTGGTAGAGCGCGCCGTAGAACACGTGCTGGCGCATGTCTCCCCAATGGGCCGGCGCCTCGGGAGTATCGGGCGGGCTGCGCTCCAGCGCGCCCGACATGTCGGCCACGCTCATGCCCATCAGCCGCGAGTTGCCGTTGGCGCCCCCGCGCTCGTAGGTGACCCACCACGGCCGCATGTAGCCTTCCTCGAAGACATGCACCACGAGCCCGGCCTTCCGTGCGGCAGCGATCGCCTCGGCATGGACGGGCCGCGTATCGCCGTAGAGCACGATGTCGGTGATCCGTTTTTCCCGAAGGATGCGGGCGAGTATCGCGGGCCATGTCTCGGCGGGGCCGTCGAAGGCAAGGTAGCTGCGCGCGGAAGACCAGAAGGCCCGGTCGCCCGCATTGAAGCCCACCCGCCAGACCTCGGCGCCCGCGCGCTCGAGCATCGCGCCGAGTTGGGCGAAGAAAGGCCCGTGCGGGCCTTGCAGGAACAGAAAGCGCCTCGTCTCGCCTTCGATCATTCGTTGTCGCGTCCTACGCATGGCGAGGAGGACCGTAGCCCGCCGCCGCTTCGGTGTCATCGTGCCGGAGCGAGCGTGACCGGGGCTTGCGGCGGTTTTGGGGCGCGTTTAGGGAAACCGGAGGCGCCGCGCCGTTTGTGCGGCGGTGGCCCGCGGAACCGATGAGGGAAACGAGGGATGTTCACCGGCATCGTCACCGACATGGGCCGAATCGCGCGGATCGAGCGGCGGGGCGACCTGCGTGCCCGCATCGTGACGGGCTACGATACCGCGACCATCGACATCGGCGCGTCGATCGCCTGCGATGGCGTATGCCTCACGGCCGTCGCCCTCGGCCCGGACTGGTTCGAGGTGGACGCGAGCGCCGAGACGCTGGCCCGCACGACACTCGGCGACTGGACGGAGGACCGCGCGATCAACCTAGAGCGGCCGCTGAAGGTGGGCGACGAACTCGGCGGCCATATCGTTTCGGGCCATGTGGACGGCGTGGCCGAGATCACCGGCCTGCGGCCCGAGGGCGACAGCCTCCGATTCACCTTCCATGCCCCCGGCGATCTCGGACGCTTCATTGCCCCCAAGGGATCCGTGGCGCTCGACGGCACCTCGCTCACCGTGAACGAGGTCGACGGCAGCGCATTCGGCGTGAACATAATCCCCCATACCCGGGCGGTGACGACCTGGGGCGAACGCGCGGTCGGCGACCGTGCGAACCTTGAGATCGACACGCTCGCCCGCTACGTCGCGCGGCTCCACGAGTGGGGCAGCTGAGCCAACCACAATCCCGACATTCAACGAGGGTCACGGGGCCGGCGACGTTTCGCGAGTGCCCGCCGGCGCGGCACGATGCGCGCAATGGCGGCTGCCAATGCGGCAGAATGCCATTCACCACGCTCCGGCGCCGGAAGAGAGCGCCCAAACATTCGCAGCGTTGCAATCGAAAGCGAATTGCGCCCTACTCGGTTTCCGTAACACTCGGCAGCGATTTACGGCGAATAGGCACCTTTGAGCGAGGCAACCATCCAACCTGTCATCGAGATCCGGGGCCTGCACAAGAGCTACGGGGATCTCGAGGTGTTGCGCGGCGTCGACATCACCGCCCGGCGCGGAGACGTCGTTTCGCTGATCGGCTCCTCGGGCTCCGGCAAGTCCACGCTCCTGCGCTGTGCGAACCTGCTCGAGCTCAGCCAGCAGGGCGACATCCTCTTCGAGGGCGAACCCGTGCGCTGGCGCGGCGAAGGCCGCGACCGCCGCCCGTCCGACCGGGCGCAGATGATCCGCATCCGCACCAACCTCTCGATGGTGTTTCAGCAGTTCAACCTTTGGGGCCACATGACGATCCTTCAGAATGTCATGGAAGCGCCCGTCACCGTGCTCGGGCGCGACCGGGCCGAGGTCGAGGAGGCCGCGCGCGGCTATCTTGCCAAGGTCGGCATCGGCGACAAGTGCGATGCCTACCCGGCCCAGCTTTCCGGCGGCCAGCAGCAGCGCGCCGCCATCGCCCGGGCACTGTGCATGGAGCCGAGGGCCCTCCTGTTCGACGAGCCGACCTCGGCGCTCGATCCCGAACTGCAGCGCGAGGTGGTGCGTGTCATCAAGGATCTCGCGCAGGAGAACCGAACGATGCTCCTCGTCACCCACGACATGCAGCTGGCCGCGGATGTCTCCGACCACGTGGTCTTCCTCCATGAAGGCGTGATCGAGGCCGAGGGCACACCCGAGGAGATCTTCGAACGCCCTCAATCCGAACGCCTCTTGCGCTTCATCGTGCACGAGCCGTGACCGTACCGAAAGAGTTCAGCAACCCCAGGGAGTAACGTATGAAAAAGACTGTTCTTTCCGGCCTGGCGACCTCGCTTCTTCTTGCCGGCGCAGCAAGCGCGCAGGATGTGGTGCGCATGGGCACCGAGGGCGCCTACCCGCCGTGGAACTTCATCAACGACGCCGGCGAGGTCGACGGCTTCGAGCGCGAACTCGGCGACGAGCTCTGCGCCCGCGCCGAGCTGACCTGCGAATGGGTGACCACCGATTGGGATTCGATCATCCCCAACCTCGTGTCGGGCAACTACGACACGATCATCGCGGGCATGAGCATCACCGACGAGCGCGACGAGGTGATCGATTTCACCCAGCCCTACACGCCGCCCGACCCCTCGGCCTTCATCGCCATGTCGGATGACGTGGATCTCGAAGGCGGCGTTCTCGCCGCGCAGACGGGGACCATCCAGGCCGGCTACATCGCCTCGACGGGAGCGACGCTCCTTGAGTTCGCCACCCCGGACGAGACGATCGCTGCCGTCAAGAACGGCGAGGCCGACGCTGTGCTGGCCGACAAATCCTTCCTCGTGCCCATCGTGGAAAGTGATCCCGAACTGATGTTCGCGGGCCCCGACGTGCCGCTGGGCGGTGGCGTCGGCATGGGCGTGCGCGAAAGCGATACCGAGCTCAAGGCCGCTTTCGACGCGGCCATCCAGTCCATGAAGGACGATGGCACGCTCAACGAGCTGATCGTGAAGTGGGACGTCAGCTCCACCTGGTAAGCTGACCCGGCCGGGGCCGCAGATCGGCGGCCCCGGCCCATCAACGGGAGCACGGCCATTTTTTCGTTCTGTACCGATCCCGACACGCTCGGGACGTTCAGGTGGTTCGCGTGCTACCTGACCACCGGAAAGCACATGAACTTCTACGTGTCGTTCGGCACGGTTCTGCTGCTGCTGGCGATAACCGCGCCCGCGTCGCTCGCGCTGGGCTTTGCCGGGGCGGCCGCCGCACGCAGCCGCCTGTTGCCGCTCAGCCTGCTGGGCAAGGGCTACACGGCGATCGTGCGGGGCGTGCCCGACATCGCGCTCTTCCTCTTCTTCGTGATCGCGCTCGACCAGTTCCTGGAGTGGATCCGCCACCAGGTCCTTTGCCCCGACTGGACCGAACCCGTGCGCCAGGGCAACGATTTCGTCGTCTGCGCGGCGGCAAAGCTGCCGCTCTCCACCGCGCCGCAGTGGATTCACGAAACCTACAGTTTCTTCGTGGCGGTGTTCACCTTCGCCATCGTCTTCGGCGCCTTCGCGGCCAACGTGCTCTACGGCGCCATGCGCGCCGTGCCGCTGGCCCAGATCGAGACGGCCGAAGCCTACGGCATGAGCGCGCGCCAGGCGTTCTGGCGCATCCTCGTGCCCCAGATGTGGATTTTCGCGCTGCCCGGGCTCTCGAACCTCTGGATGGTGCTCATCAAGGCGACGCCGCTGCTCTTCCTGCTCGGCGTGGAGGACGTGGTGTACTGGGCGCGCGAACTCGGGGGGATCGCGACGCCGCGGTTCACGGACTATCCGCACGGTGACTGGCGGATGTGGTACTTCCTGGTCCTGCTCGTCTTCTACCTGGCGTTCACGCGCGTCTCCGAGATCGTGCTCGGCCGGCTGATGGCACGGCTCAACCGGGGGCAGGCCACCTTCGGCGGCGAAGCCCAGAGGGCGGCCGCATGAGCTGCTGGGAGACAGTGCTCGATTACGGGCTGCGCTCCATCGGCATCGGCGAACGGCTTCTGCCGCGCACGGATTTCACCCTTTGCCAGCAGGTGGTGCTGATCGGCTCGGGGATGATCTGGAACGTCTATTTCGCCGTTCTGGCGCTCTCCGGCGGCTTCGTCCTGGCGACCGCCGTGGCGCTCGGCAAGGCCGCTCGGCACAGGGCCATCCGCAAGCCGGCGGAGTGGTTCGTCTTCCTCTTCCGCGGCTCACCGCTCTTCATCCAGTTCTTCTTCGCCTATTTCCTC